>NZ_CATNHG010000099.1:0-37428 GCF_950097965.1 Bacillus sp. T2.9-1 | reverse complement strand
TCCATTATGGAGTCCTCCTTGGTTACAAATTAGGGGTCATTTCGTCGACGATTTGACACCCCGCATCATACCAAGAGGGCTCTTTTTGTTCAAGTCCCCGAAAATCCTTCTAACAGGAATGCTCCTTTAAGGTATTTTTAATCAATTTAAAGGACGGATTCCAACGGTTTAGCTGGAAAAGCCTTTCTTTGCTTCGTCCAGTAATGTGGGTAGGCAAGACGTTTGGCATCCATATGAAGAACTGGAAATTTGCAGTGGGGAGCTTGTTTTTTATCATCGTAATTGGGTATAGCATTCTTTACTCTGTCACAACTAATAATCATGTCGACCAAATGCGCTTACTGTATGCAGAAGATGGAGCGACCCTCCTTGCTGCCATGCCGTTTGCACCAACAGAACCTTTTTTCTTTGGTTCTGATAGACTTGGCTATAGTATCTATGATCAAATTGTTATTGGCGCAAAGTATACCCTATTTTTTGCCCTGCTTATAGCATTTTTGCGTGTTGTTGGTGGATTATTGCTTGCTATAGTTTATTCATTTTTTGTGAAATCTCAAGTACAGCAATGGCTGGCAAAGATGGTGGATTCAATTCACTTTATGCCATTAAGCTTGCTTGCCTATATTTTGCTAAGACCGATTCTATTACCAACTTTTGACGGATTCAGCTATTCCTTTTGGGAAAGAGTCTTTTTAGAAACGATGATTTTGACTTTACTAGTTGTCCCTTTAACCACTGTATTATTAGGAAAAGAAATCAATCGTGTACTTGATTATGAATTTATCGCAAGTGCTAGAGTTATGGGTGGTGGGAAATTTCAAATTTTTATTCGCCATATTCTCCCCCATTTAGGCCCAAGACTTACCATTCTTTTTGGACAGCAATTTATCCAAGTGCTATTAATCTTTATGCATTTAGGCATTTTTGATTATTTCTTTGGAGGTACAAAATTATCCATGGATCCTATGTTTTCAGATCCTCCTAAATCCTCTACCTATGAATGGTCTGGATTAATAGGACAGGTTGGCAGAAGCGCACTTGCTTCTGGACGGTACTGGTATTTATTTATACTTGTTCCCTTTATTATTGCCATTTTTGCGATGCAGCTGATTGTACAAGGGGTAAAAGAGGTTCAGCAAGTAAAAGTGGGAGTAGTCTTTAAACAACCAAGGGCTGAGCGGAAAAAACAAAAGCCAGAAATAAATGCTGTAGCTCCATCTATTTCGAAAGAAAGTTTTACACAGATAGGGAGAGAGTCAAATGGAAATCAGGCAATTACACCTCCGTGATGCTAAAGCATACTTTGCACTAAGATTAGAGGCTCTGAAGACAAATCCTGAAGCATTTGGGTCAAGCTATGAGGAAGAAAAAGACTATCCCATTAGTCGAACAGAGAACCGCTTAACGGATTCATCTGCTTATGTCTTCGGGGCATTTGCGGAAAATCATCTAATCGGTGTCTTAACCTTAATGAAAGATGGGAAACAAAAAATGAATCATCGTGGCCATTTATATGCAGCCTATGTTACCCCTTTACACAGGGGCAAAGGAGTCGGCAAGCAATTAGTGCAAATAGCCATTAATAAAGCAATGGAGTTACATGACATAGAACAGCTATATTTAGAAGTAGTAACAAATAATATAGCGGCCAAAAAATTATATGAATCCTTAGGATTTGAAACATATGGAATTGACCGAAAAGCATTAAAAATTAGTGGGAAATATTATGATGAAGCATTAATGGTTCTTTATTTATAATAAATTTTAGACTGTGGTTAAACTTTTAAAAAAAGTTTGATCACAGTTTTTATTTTTTAATAGGAAAACAGTTTGAAAAAAATAAATATTATCATAAAAAAATATTTAAATATAAACAATTGAGCAAAAAGTCCGATATATTATTTGTAAATAAAATTGAATTATTCTGTAAATTACTTTAATATTGTACATACAAAGTAAAAAAGTACCATGTTTTTAGCGAATCTAATTCTATTTTACTAGTTAGCGGTAGGGTAATGAAATAGATGAAGACACAAACAGAGCATATTATTTTTTTGAAAGAGGAGGGAGTAATCATAAAGAATCAAAATTACTATTTTGGAATATATTAGAATTTTTTTATAAACAGTAAAGAGAAGATAAATTTAGTAAAAGTGGTCCCAAATCTACAAGGGGGAGAACTGGTAATGGCAAAAATAAAGTTTAGAAAACCAAAAATAACTGGTCCAAAGAAAGAAAAAAAACCTAAGAAATCTAGCAAGGTAAGAAATGGGAAGTTTAAGATTTTTGAAAAGTTAAAATTAAATAATCGTCAGCTACATAAGTTAAATAATGTATCAATCGGTTGGAAATATGGATTTACTTTATTGCTTGTTTTCGCACTCTTAACCATTACAACAATTCTAGTAACGACACGTTTAATCCATATTAATGACAGTATTGAGCAATTGAATAAAACCGATGAAAGAGCACTTCTTATAACAGAGATGGGGTCTATTACTCGTGAAAAGAGTATTAGTATCTTAAATTATCTCGACTATCAAAATCCTTCCTATGTAGACGAATATCAAGTGAGCATTACGAAATTTAATGAATATCAAGAAGAGATTAAAAAAGATATCCGAAATGAGGAAGAGCAAGCTTTATTTGATGAAATCGTCGATCGTGATCAGAAAATGAATGAACTATTTAACGATCAAATTATCCCTGCTATGCAAGCAAATGATCGTTCTGCTATTAATTCATTAAGCCTAACGAATACAACGATGCGTAATAGAACGATAACGGCTTTGGATAAACTGCAAGAATTGGTACAAGTTAGTCGTACCAAAGCAGCAAGCGATGCGGTTAATAGTGCGAGTGTTGCAACGAAAACGTTAATTATTTCGATGATAACGGCACTAATTATTGGTACAATCTTAATTATCATTATAAGTCGGATTATTTCTCGTAATTTAAAGCAAGTTGTTCAAGTTAGTGATACGATTGCGAATGGTAATTTAACAGCTGAAAACATTAATTATCAAGGCAAGGATGAGATAGGAAAACTTGCTCAGTCCATGAATAAAATGAGTAGTAACCTTCGAATGGTCATCCAAAAGATATCAGAAGTATCAATCACTGTTAACAAACAGAGTGAGAACTTGTCCCAATCTACGAATGAAGTGACTGCCGGAAGCCAGCAAGTAGCGACTACTATGCAGGAATTATCATCTGGAGCTGAAAGCCAAGCGAATACGGCAAGTGCTTTAGCAGCATCTATGGAATCCTTTTCTGGCACAATAGGTGATGCATATACACAAGGGGAGTTAATTTATCAATCATCTAATAAAGTGCTCGGCATGACGAATGATGGAAGTCAATTAATGGAATCGTCTATTGAGCAAATGAATAATATCAATAAAATTATGAAGGAATCTGTGGAAAAGGTCCGCGGCTTGGATACACAGTCTCAGGAAATATCGAAGCTAGTTTCCGTCATTAAAGGAATTGCCGATCAAACAAATTTACTTGCTTTAAACGCAGCAATTGAAGCAGCACGAGCAGGAGAGCATGGGCGAGGGTTTGCAGTGGTAGCGGATGAAGTAAGGAAGCTTGCAGAACAAGTTGCATTCTCCGTCACAGACATTACAAACATCGTAGGTAGTATTCAAAAAGAGTCAAGTGTTGTTACGGAGTCTTTACAAGGTGGATACGAAGAGGTAATGAAAGGTACGGAACAAATCAAAACTACGGGTGCAACATTTAATGGAATAAAAAATGCTGTAAACGATATGGCAAATAGCATTGAAGTTGTTTCAGAAAATCTCGCTTCCATTTTAGAAACAAGTAAAGAGATGAATCGTTCTATTGAAGATATAGCAGCTATTTCAGAGGAAGCTGCTGCAGGTATTGAGCAAACATCTGCTTCTGTTCAACAAACAAGCAGCTCGATGCAAGAGCTTGCCGATAGTTCACATGAATTATCTAATTTAGCAGTAGAGTTAAATGGACTAGTGAAGGAATTTAAAATTTAGTAATGTTGGAAAGTTGAGAAACGAGATAAAGTTTCTCAACTTTTTTAATGGTTAAGAAGTATACGTTTTTAAAGTTCATTCAGTGTCTAGCTACGGGTACCTTTTGCAGTTATTATTTTTTCGGATAATAAAAATTTCGGGTATAAAAATAAATGGTAGTATGCTATGATGGAGGAAAATAAATCTCATTGGCTTGGTACTTGATTGCTGATGTCTTAGGAGAGCGATACTAAATGGAAATTTGGAAGCGGAATTTACTTGTTTTATGGATAGGGGTTTTCTTTACCTCTGCATCATTTAACATGGTAATTCCCTTTTTGCCAATTTTTCTTCTAGAATTAAATGTTCACGAAAACACAGAAATTTGGTCCGGATTATTGTTTAGTGCAGCGTTTTTTGCAGGAGCATTTGCTTCTCCATTTTGGGGAAGGCTAGCAGATAAATATGGAAGAAAACCGATGATTATTCGAGCTGGATTTGTGCTTTTTGTGGTATATACTTTAGCCGCTTTTGTTACGAACCCATACCAATTATTAGTACTTCGAATAATGCAAGGGTTATTATCTGGTTTTATTCCTGGAGCAATTGCATTAATTGGAACGAATACCCCTTCAGATAAAACAGGGTATGCTTTGTCGATGATCTCTACAGCATCTGCATCAGGAGGTATAATGGGACCACTAATTGGAGGCGTACTTTCGCAATTAGTTGGAAATCGGCTATCCTTTGCGAGTGCAGGACTTCTTGTTTTCATTGCAACATTCTTGATTATTTTCTGGGTAAAAGAGGATAATTTTTCGCCAAGTAAAGAAAAAGGATCTGTAAGAAATGACTTGCGAATAGCCTTTTCCAATAGACCCCTTATGCTAGTACTTCTATTAACAGTGGTCACATCTTGTTCTATTATGACCATTGAACCGATTCTCCCTCTTTATATTTTAGAGGTTGGTGGGTCGATGGATAAAGCTTCCTTATTAGCGGGGATTATCTTCTCACTTCCTGGTATTGCAAGTGTCATCATGGCACCATATTGGGGGAAATGGGCGGATAAGGTTGGATTTAATCGTATCTTATTTATTGGATTATTAGGTGGAGGACTTGGAACATTCTCGCAAATAATATTCAGCAATATTTGGGGCTTCTCGATTACTCGTTTTATTTTTGGCCTTTTCTTTTGTGCTGTTTTTCCAGCATTGAATGGATTGGTTGTAAAATCAACAGCAGAGAATTTCCGTGGCAGAGCATTTAGTCTTAACCAAACAGCAACTCAGCTAGGCGGAATGTTTGGACCGATGATAGGAGGATTTCTTGGAGGGATTTTCCCTGCACAATCTGTTTTTATCGTCACCGGTATGTTGTTGTTAGTAGCAACAGGAATAGCCTATAAAAAAGGAAATGTGTTTAGAACAACCATTAAGCAAAAAGTAAAAATAGTGACGCATGGCAAATAACAGACAGAGACTTCGAATGCATTAAATAGCATGGTAGGAAGTCTCTTTTTTTGTCGCAAAAATTTCACAATTCCTCTTACATATTTCTATTGGGTCAAGAAAGAATAAAAGGTGGAGGTGACAATCATGGCAAAAAATAAAAATAAAAATGCGAAACAAGCAGTGCAGGATGATACATCTCGTCAATTTGACCATGAATTTGCAAATGAGCCATTAACAGCAGCGGAGAAATTAAATAATAAAAAAACGAAGAAAAGACAATAAGCGTAGCTAAAAAGTATCCTTCTAGAAGGGGTACTTTTTTTCTGCTTAATGGGAGGTAAGATTGATTCCTTCTTATAGGAGGAAAATATATGGGGGAAATAGAAGGTAATATCATAAATGATATGGTAATTCGTAATTAGGAATTTTTAGAAAGTGTGGAGAAGGATGGAATATTTACTGAATTGTGAAGAAATGAAAAGATGTGATGTAACGACGATTCAAAAAATTGGCATGCCATCTATGGTTCTCATGGAAAGAGCTGCTCTTTCTGTTGTCGAAGAATTGGACTCATTTGATTTAACTAGAGTACTCGTTGTATGTGGTTCTGGGAATAATGGGGCAGATGGGTATGCAGTGGCAAGGTTATTGCATTTACAAAATATTAAGGTGGATGTTTTATTTGTAGGAGATGAACAGAAACGAACAACAGAAAATAAACAGCAACAGAAAATAGCCGAGTATTATGGGGTAAGCTCAGAAAAAAAGATAGAGAATAATCCATACACAACGATTGTGGATGCCTTGTTTGGAATTGGGTTATCACGTCCGTTAAGTGGAAAATACCTAGAGATAATAGAGCAAGTAAATCAAGCTGAAGGGGAAATCCTCTCTGTAGATATTCCTTCAGGTATTTCAGCAGATAATGGAAAAGTGATGGGAAACGCTATAAAAGCGACACGAACAGTAACATTTGCATTTCGCAAATTAGGTTTAGTCCTTTATCCTGGAGCAGATTATGCTGGGGTTGTGAAGGTCAAAGATATTGGGATTACGGCTAGGGGATTTGAAGGAAGATTTCCTAAAATATATACCTATACAAGGAAGGATTTAGAGAGAATTCCGAGACGGCAATCTTATTCTAATAAAGGTACATATGGGAAAATACTAGTGGTTGCTGGGTCAAAAAATATGAGTGGTGCAGCTTATTTTTCTGCAAAAGCAGCTTATCGGATGGGAGCAGGTCTAGTAAGAATCGTGACTCCAGAAGAAAATCGACAAATACTTCAAACCTTGCTTCCAGAATCCATTGTAACGACATATCAAAGAAGTCAACTAGATGGAGACTGGCTAACAGAGGCCATTAATTGGGCGAGTGCCATTGTAATAGGACCTGGAATGGGTATATCAGAGGAAGCTAAATATTTGTTAAGCAAAGTTCTGTCTATTAGCAAAGTTCCGCTAGTGATAGATGCTGATGCCATTACACTTGTCGCCAAGGAACCGGAGCTTTTGCACGATCATGAACAAAAAATTATTATGACCCCACATGTAGGAGAGATGTCTCGCCTCACTGGTAAACCAATTCCCAAGATTGCAGATGATATTATCGAAGTAGCAGAAAAATTCGCGGCAGAAAAGAAGCTAACATGTGTATTAAAGGATGCAAGAACAATCGTAACAGAGGGTACTGAAGATACGTATGTGAATACATCTGGGAATAATGGGATGGCGACAGGTGGAACAGGAGATGTATTAACAGGAGTGATTGTTGGTTTACTAGCACAAGGCTTAAGGGAAAGAGAAGCCGCTCGCTTAGGTGTCTATATTCATGGGTTGGCAGGGGATGCGGCAGCTGCCCAAAAGGGACCTTACGGAATGTTGGCAGATGATGTATGTGATGCGATAAATGAGGTAGTGAGATAAAATAATAGTAAAGGGGAAAGAAAAATGGACGCGCGGATTAAAGAACTAGTAGACTTGGCAAAAAAACAATGGGGACTAGCGGAATATTACCTAGGGAGGTATCGATTATTTAGAAGGATAATGTTAGATGGGGAGACATTGTATCTCTTAAATATGGAATGGTTTCCTAATATATATGCCGATTGGACAGATGAGGAGAATCCTGAAGGGACAGCTTCTATCGATATAAACATCCATACAAAGGAGTTCCAATCTGTTATTTTTGTACAGGGGGTGACCTATGCGGAAAATGGAGTTGTTTTTGCATATAAAGATATAAAAGAGGTGAAGGATTGGCTCACTGCTTTCACTGGGTTAAGTATTGAGAAAGATTTTGTTTGCAAGCAAACAGACGAAAGGAGGTATTATTTTGAGGAACAGTGGAATGGTGTTCCGTTATCCCCATCTTGTTCGATAAATGTAGAGTTTAATGAAAACGGAGAGTTAACATTCTATTCGCAAAATATAAGTGTGTTAACGAATAAGAAAGAATTAGAGGAAGAATATTCCTTATCGCTAGATGCCATAGAGGATATAGCGAGAGAACAGGTTGTTTTAGCTAATTTTCCTGAAGAGGATGGTAGGAAAATCGTATATGGAGTAGAAGAAACATACATCAGAAATGATGATAAAGGTAAGCTGCCATTTATGCAGCAGCATGTTGGTTTTCAAAAAAATTTCAACAAAGAAATCAAATGGCAGAAAACAAAGAAGGATTGCTTTAAGAGAAAGTTCTTACATTGGGAGGATGAAGTGAGTGTAGAGGATGCTTATTTAAAAGTGAAGCATCCAGACTCCTTGCCAATCACGGATGAACTTGCAGAAAAATGCATCCAAGAAGTAACAGATTTTTTGCGCATGAAGTATCCGAATGATTCAGGGAAATGGACACTTACTTATTTATCTCGGGAAAATTCCTATTTGCATGCATACCTAGAGCAAAGTACTGCTTCAACGCTTTTTCCAGGGAAGCTAATCGTTTTTCTAGATACAGATGGAGAGGTAGTAAATTATATGAACAAGAAGGAATTATGGGATGAAATAATGGATGCGAAACAAGAAGAAACGATTGAGATGAAGGTGAGTAAAGAGGAAGCTTTTGATAAGCTAAAGCCATATTTCACGCTAACTCCCTACTATGTGTATGATGCACATGATAAAAAGTGGTTTCTATGCGGAAAATTAGACTGTGATTACTTTATAGATGTGGAAAGTGGAGAAATCAGCACGTTAGATAATGCTTTCTTTATTAATTGATAAGAAATGGTTCGTCAAAAGTTATTTTTAATAGTAGGCTCTTTTATAACGAAACATTCATTTTACTGTGATGGAAAATAAACGATATAATTTCGTTACAAACACCAAAGATTTTAAAACAGAAGGAGGAAGAAGAATGGACTCTTCCCTTGAATTACAAATGCTTATTCAGTTATTTGAGCGAGCTGCACTTTTACTTTTAACCTTATTTTTTATGACTAGAGTTCCAAAATTCAAAGAAACGTTGCAAAAGGATCATCATTCCCCAACAGAGTTAACGTTAATCACGCTGATATTCTGTGCATTTGCCCTATTTGGTACCTATTCCGGTATTGAAGTAGAAGGTTCGATTGTGAATATCCGAATAATTGCGATAATGTCAGGTGGTATCTTGTTTGGTCCATGGGTTGGGATAGTAACAGGGACTGTATCAGGTGTACATCGGTACTTAATTGATATTGGAGGAGTAACCTCTGTTCCTTGTTTAATAACAAGTATTTTAGCAGGTGTAGTATCAGGCTACATTCATCATCAGGTGAAAAAGAATAGTCGTTGGATATATGGGATTGTGGCGGGAATGCTATGTGAAATATTAACAATGATTCTGATTTTATTCTTTGCAGATCCCTTTGATTTAGGACTAGACATTGTATCCAAAATTGCCTTGCCGATGATTTTAGGACAAGTTAGTATCGGGTTAATTGTCTTAATGATTGCTAGTGTGGAAGGGGAAAAAGAAAGAATTGCTGCACAGCAGGCACAGCTAGCCCTTAATATTGCTAATAAAACATTGCCGTATTTCCGTTCCATTAATGGAAATTCCTTACGTACCATTTGTACCATTATTAAAGAGGATATTCAGGCTGATGCCGTGGCAATAACGGACACAAAGGATGTTCTTGCATATGTTGGATTTGGAGAAGAGAAATACAAAATTGGCCAAGAAATTATTAGTGATTTAACAAAAGACACGATTCGAAGTGGGAAAATCACAATCCGAAATAATATCGCTGACCATCACACCCCACAAATTCATTGTTTATTGGTTATTCCATTGGAAGAAAGGGGCGTTGTAACCGGTACCTTGAAAATCTATTATCGAAAGGCCTATACGATTACAAATACGCTCCAAACGATGGCGATTGGCTTAGCACAAATTATCTCTACCCTTATGGAAGTTTCACGAGTAGAACAAATGAAGGAAGAGGCAAATAAAGCGGAACTTAAAGCTTTACAGACAAAAATCAATCCACATTTCTTATTCAATGCTCTAAATGCAATTGCTTCAACGACCCGTCGCAATCCAGAAAAAGCACGAGAATTGATAATTAATTTATCAGGGTATATGCGCTATAACTTAGAGGTAGGAGAAGAGCTTATTGATATACAGCTAGCCCTTCAGCAAGTAAGAGACTATATCCAAATTGAAAAAGCGCGTTTTGGGAATAGGCTACAAGTGAACTATGAAATAGATGATACCCATATTAAGCTTCCAAGTCTGCTTATCCAACCATTAGTGGAAAATGCTGTTGTTCATGGAATTTTAAAGCGGAAGGGACCTGGAGTTATCACAATTGCAGTCAAAGATTTAGGAGAAAAGGTTCGCGTTAGTGTACGAGATACAGGCGAAGGTATTGCTCAGGAAGTAATTGATCGCCTCGCGAAAGAAGAAGTATCATCAAAACAGATCGGTTTAACGAATGTCCATCAACGAGTAAAATTAACCTATGGAACAGGCTTAGTCATTCGAAGATTAGAGCCAGGTACGGAAGTTTATTTTGATATAACGAAGGTGATAGCATGAAAGCAATAATTGTAGAGGATGAAATTCCAGCAAAAGACGAATTAGAATATTTAATTCAGACACATAGCAGGATTGAAATTGTTGCCTCATTTGAGGATGGTCTAGATGTGCTTAAATTTTTACAAGAGAATGAAGTCGATGCCATTTTCTTGGATATTAATATTCCGTCTTTAGATGGAATGCTCTTAGCAAGCAATATTAGTAAATTTGCCAAAAAGCCTTATATTATTTTCACGACAGCCTATAAGGAGCATGCAGCACAGGCTTTTGAATTAGAAGCATTTGATTATATTTTAAAGCCCTACGAAGAAAAGCGTATAGCAGCGATGCTTGCAAAATTAGAATCAGCATATCAAAGGGAAAGTAAGGGATCAGAAGAAGTCACAACAGAGGTAAATCGTCGTATCAATCTGCGCAAAAATGAAAATATTATTGTGACAGATGTAAATGATATTTATTTTGCAGAAGCAAGTGAAAAAGTAACAGTAGTTTATACAAAATCAGAAGAATATATGATGCAAATGAGCATTTCTGATTTTCACGATAAATTGCCACAGGATACTTTTTTTCGCTGCCACCGATCCTATACGGTGAACCTTTCGAAAATCCATGAAATTGTGCCATGGTTTAATCATACTTATCTCGTTCGATTAAAGGATATGAAGGCAGAAATACCAGTTAGCAGAAGTAAAGCGAAAGCATTTCGACAACTTATGCATCTGTAATTACCATTCATTCCGAATATAGGGCATTTCATTCTGATACCGGTTTCAAAAAGCTTTCAGGCGGTATAATTTAACTATAAATAGAAAGCATAAACAACCTTTTATAGTAGAAAATACTGTTTATAAACCGAGTAGAAAGAGGAGATCGGAATGAAAGAACGAAATGGAAGTCGCCTTCTTATAGTTATTGGTACAATTATTGTTCAAATGGGATTAGGAACCATTTATACATGGAGCTTATTCAATCAACCGCTCGTTGATAAATTTGGCTGGGATATAAGTGCAACTGCAATTACTTTTTCGATTACAAGTTTTGCACTAGCATTTGCTACTCTTTTTGCAGGCAAGCTACAAGATAAATGGGGATTGCGTCGCTTAATTGCTATCGCTGGAATTTTCCTCGGTGGAGGATTAATGTTAAGCTCTCAAGTATCTTCTTTATGGATGTTATATCTTGTTGCAGGAGTAATCGTTGGTTTTGCCGACGGTACTGCATATATTACTTCCCTATCAAATTTAATTAAATGGTTCCCTGAGAAAAAAGGATTGATATCTGGTATTTCTGTAGGGGCATATGGAACCGGTAGCCTTGTTTTCAAATATTTAAATGCAAGTTTTATTGAATCATTTGGTGTTTCAACAGCCTTTTTAATCTGGGGTATTATCGCATTAGCAATGGTTGTGGGAGGATCATTCCTCTTAAAAGAAGCGCAAGAAGTAGAAACAAAAACAGCGTCAGTAACAGCTCAAAAGAATTACACAGTGAAGGAAATGCTGAAAACGAAACAAGCATACCTACTCTTTGTTATTTTCTTTACAGCATGTATGAGCGGACTGTATTTAATTGGAATTGTCAAAGATATTGGTGTCAGCTTAGCTAATTTAGATGTTGCGACAGCAGCCAACGCTGTTGCGTTAGTAGCAATTTTCAATACAATTGGACGTATTATTCTTGGAGCATTATCTGATAAAGTAGGACGAATTAAAGTAGTATCTGGAACATTAGTAGTAACTGCTATAGCAGTCACTGTTTTAAATGTAGTGCCATTAAATTTCCCACTATTCTTTGCCTGTGTAGCAGCAATTGCATTCTGTTTCGGAGGAGTAATTACCGTCTATCCGGCCATTGTCGCTGATTTCTTTGGTCTGAAAAATCAAAGTAAAAACTATGGAATCATCTATCAAGGTTTTGGATTCGGAGCACTTGCTGGATCTATGATTGCAGCAGTACTAGGAGGATTCCATGCAACCTTTACGGTTATTACAATATTATGTGTGATTTCATTTGTTATTACATTGATTATTCAGCCACCATATACGAAGACAGAACCGAAAGAGAAAAAGGCACGTCGCCCTGAATTGGCAAATCGCCTTGGGTAAAAACTAAAATGCATAAAGAAAAGAAGTCAGTTATGTTAATCGTAACTGACTTCTTTCTATTAACTGCTTACGCAATTGCTGTTTCTTTTTTGTGTTTATTATTTCTTCTATTGTTCCATTGCTTTTTGATATATGGCATTGCATATCGGTCTAGACCAAATTTACCTGCGTTTGCACCTGCTACGATAACGAATATTGCTAATAGAATCATTTGTCCATTTGTGCTTACTGTTCCACTAAATAAGAAGGCAAAGTTCATGACCATTCCCATCAATGTTGCAAAGCTTGTGAATAAACCTAGGATTAGTGCGATCCCTACTAGAACTTCTCCCCATTGAACCATGAAACTGAATAAATCCGCATTTGGGAGTGCTATATGTTCTAGAAATGTTGCCCACCATCCTTGTACTGCTGGGTGATCACCTGTGCTATTTGCAATTGCCCCTTGTAAAAATCCACTTGCGTCAAAGCCACCACTTGTAATTTTTTCATAGCCTGCATGGATAAATTGATAACCAAGATAAATTCTAAATATCGCTAAAATTCCGGCAACCACTTTATTATTTCTTAATAAGTCTAACATTTTACTCCATCTCCTTAAGATTAGTTATCTGATTATATTGTTCACTATTTCACATTTCTTTTTACAAGATCTTGTTTGTTTCTTACTACACTTATATAATATCACCATTTCCAACGTAATAAAGATGTTTGTGATGTAATTCACATTTAGTTCACAAAGTTATGTCTGATTGGTGAACTACCTTAATTAAGTATGGTCGGTATATTCGAATGGGATTAGACCACAGAAAAGCGCCAGTTTTCCAAACCTAGATACTGAATCTGCTTTTCGAGTCAAAGTATCTTTTGCCATCTCCGTAAATGTGAAAATTAATGTCAACATTTCTATTATTACATACCATGCCTAATGGAAATCAACGATATAAGTCTAGATTGATAGAATCAAAAGGATCAAATCATTTTTTTATGCTTTTCCACATAGATATAATGTAAGGGACAGTATAAGAAAATACGTCTTTAGTCGTAGACAATATTCCATTTAAAGTCTATAGCAAAAAATAGCCTGTTTACGTTAAAATAGAATTAAATAAAACGTACATTTTTGAAACAAATGTTGATTAGGAACGTATAAAAATTAAAGGATACAAAGGCAGGAGTCGATTATAGTGAACTCATTTTTAATGTTTTTAGTGCGAACAGGCATCTCTTTTCCTGTAGGTGCTTTAACATGGTTAATTAGTTATGTGGGATTTGATCAATATTTCTTCCTTTCCGTTGCATATGGGATAGCAGCAACCGCTGTTACTTATTTTATCTCTGATGGTGTAATCAAGCATCAGTCAATGGTAAGGCAAGGATTATCAAGAAAGGAATATAAATTTATCCAGACGCAATTAAAGGAAGCGAATGAGAAAATTAGTCGTTTAAATCGACACGTATTTGCCATTCGTCACTTTCCTTCCTTTAAACAAAGAATTGATTTAATGCGCGTCACAAAGAAAATCTATCGATTAACGAAGGAAGAGCCACGCCGTTTTTATAAAGCGGACAAATTTTATTATTCTCACTTGGATTCTTTAGTGGAGATTGCTGAAAAATATGCACTGTTATCAGCTCAACCCAAAAAGAACAGGGCATTACAGGCAACTTTAAATGATACAAGAAGAACATTAGAGCAGCTTTCCAGAACGCTAGAAGACGATCTTCATGAAATACTGTCAGATGATATCGATGATTTGCATTTTGAATTAGATGTAGTAAAGCATACTTCTTATAAGGAGAAAGACAAGGATTTGATAGATGAAAGCAGGCGGCCTAAATGACAGATGAACGAGAAATGAAAACTATTTCAAATGATTATTTCTCTGACCCTTTAGGAGAAAGCAATAATTTGTTGATGAAAAAAGGCGAAACAGCTGAAACTGTTCGCCTTATTGATGTTTTGCCACCAGAAAATCAGAAACGGGCATATGAACTGGCGGCTAAGCTTGATCCAACTAATCACCGAATTATGATTTCTTATGGAGCAGAAGCTCAGAAGAAATTGCTGTCTTTTTCTCACATGATGATTGAACACGTTCAGCGAAAAGATGTCGGAGAAGTAGGCGATGTTGTTGGCGAATTAATGGAAAGACTAAATGAAATAAATCCAGATGAATTACGGGTAGAGAAGAAAGGATTTTTTCGCAGATTATTTAGCAGGCCATCTAAAAGTGTTCAGGAGGTCCTTTCTAATTATCAGAAAGCGAGTGCGCAAATAGATCGCATGAGTGTCCGTCTTGAGCGCAGCAAAAATGTCCTGACTGCAGACATTCATCTATTAGAGCAATTGTATGAAAACAATAAAACATATTTCCAAGATTTGAATGTCTATATTGCGGCGGCGGAAATGAAGTATGAAGAAATGACAGAAAAGCTTATTCCTGAGAAAAAAAAGTTAGCGGAAGAATCAGGGGATCGGATGAAGTTACAAGAGGTAAATGATTTCATTCACTTTGCTGAATTACTCGAGAAGCGTATTTTCGATTTAAAAGTCAGCAGGGAAATTACCATACAAACAGCTCCACAAATCCGCTTGATTCAACATACGAATCGAACTGTGATTGATAAAATTCAGTCATCAATTATGACTGCGATTCCACTATGGAGAAATCAAGTTTCCATTGCTTTAACGCTTCTAAGACAGCGGTATGCAATGGAAACGCAAACGAGAATAAACACAAATAGGGTAGAATCAAATGTAAGAGAGATGGCAACAATCGCAAATGAAAATCAATCAGCAATGCAGGAAATAGAATCATTAAAAGAAACACAGTATAAATTGATGAATTCACTAGAAGAGACACTGCAAATCCAAGAAGAAGGCAAGCAAAAACGAAATCAAGCAGAGCAAGAGATTGTCCAAAGAGAAGGTAATTTAAAACAGTCATTAGATACGGCTAATAATAGGTATTAAAAAATTTGAATTTCTTCCGTTTCTGTGGAGAGAACATGAAATATAAAACTAGTAAAAAAGAGGCTGGGAAATAAGCATTTCAACCAACAACAAACACGAACTATAATGTAATTAAATTACAAAAAAGTTCGTGTTTGTTTTTTTAGAAAAAGGTTTAAAAACGAAGTGTAATGGAGCGGAAGACGCTCGACTCCTGCGGGAAATAGAGGAAAGGCTGAGACCCCGCAGCGCATGCGAGGAGGCTCAGCTTCCTCCCCGGCGCATCGTGCGTCTGTAGCGCAATGGAACGACTTAGTTTTTACACTTAACTATATTAAAAAACATTGATAACCATCATGAGAAAGTAGTTTTATTTAAGAGCTAAATTAAAGATTGTTCGTCTTTAAAGACTAGTTATTTAGTTTTGTCCCAGCCTCTTTTTCTACTATAAGCTTAGTAAACTGACGGGGCAAGTTAATAAAAAGGATATTTACATATTGATAACGAATTGTTGGTGAACAGAGTAAAGACGGAAGGGTGTTAAGGTGATGATAGGAATTAGTATAGCAACGAAGTGGGAATTTGAAGCGACATTGGAATATTTCGACATAAAAGATAATGAACGCTTTAGTTATCCTTATGGGGAGTATTTCATTAGAGCTATTAATGATACCGAACTTATTTTTTATAGTACTGGTGTAAGAAAAGTAAATGGTGTTGGTGCTAATCAGTATATGATTTCTAAATTTAATTTAATGAAAGTAATCGTTGCTGGAACATGTGCAGGAATTGATGATAGGTTCAGTAATTTAGATATTTTTGTACCTGATGCAGCCGTTCAATATGATTGCACAGTAAAAGAAATCGAGCCTTTTATTAAACAATCTTTCATAGTTGATATAGATTTGTCTAAATATGGAAATGGTTTTTATACCGGAACAATTGGCACCGCTGATAAAGCAGTAGTTATGTGGAAGGACTATTTAGAGCTTAAAGAAAACGAAATAACAATAGCTGATACAGAAGCGGGGGCAATTGCTTATATCTGTAAGAAGAATAATGTTGAATGTATTATTATTAAAGGAATATCTGATTTTCCAACAGATGAAAGAAACGCTGATAAATTTGAATCAAATATGGAACAAATTAATGTTTATTTAGAAAATACCCCCAAAGTTATGAATAAAATATTTGGCGAATATTTAAAGAGATTTATATAAATGAATTTTAATGAAGAGCATTTTCTTGAAAAAGTTTGTTTTAATTATTTGTGAAACAGCGTAATTATACTAAATTTACTTTATTTAAGTATAAAAATACAGAAAATGGATGTGGTTATTCCTATTTCATGGAACAGGGTTATTCCATGTGAAAGCCTTCAGAGAACAAAGAATGATTGGATTTTAATAGTCCATATTAAATACTAATATATATTTCATATAAAAGAAAAGGAATAAAACTAAAAAAGATCAAGATAATCTTAATGAGCAAGATTATTTTGATCTGTTTATTTAATCCATTAACTTCCCAAAGGAAATCCGTTTATTTAAGAAGTGCATAATAGGTATTCCGATTGCCATGACAACAAATTCACCAATAGCTGTCGTTCCCCAAGTGATTAAGAAAGGGAATCCAAGTGCAAGATGCAATTGAAAGGCAATAATAAACATATTAAAAGTAAATACAAGTGTATTAATGATCATTCGTAAAAGATGACTTTTAACAAACTTGCTTATACCAATTGTGATTAACAAACAAATAATGGAATGAGCAACCCCAAAAGTTAAATCGTATAGCTTGATGGTTGAAAGGAATAAGTTTGCTAAAAATACGCCAACGACAATCCCATAAATATATTTTTTGTTAAATACAACTAGATGATTAAATAATTCCGAAACGCGATATTGAATGTTTCCAAATGCAATTGGCGCAATTGCAATCGTAACAGCAACATATAATGCTGCCACCAAGCCGTTAACTGCAAGTGTTTTTGTTTTCATTTTTGCTTTTCTCTCCCTTAGTTTTTTTACGTGGGATGGTCTCGAACCACGTTAAACGATATCTTTCACACAGTGAATAATCATATAATAGATACCGTATGTCCGTCAATGGAATTTTATCCCGATTTAAACAGGAAGTAAGAATAAAAAGAGTGAAAACGGTATTTTTCCCAATAATTGTTCATCGAGAGGGGCTGTGTATGAATAAACACGATTTTACACGGATAAGCAAACGGGAGTCTTATTGAAACTAAGATAGGAATATATAGATCAAGAGGTGATTCAATGAGTGTTATATTGGCACTACTAGCAGCAGTATTTGCAGCATTAACAGGAATATTTGCAAAGATAGGAATTAAAGATGTAAATTCAAATTTAGCAACGGCAATTAGAACAATTGTTGTATTAATCATGGCTTTATTAATGGTTTTGGTTACGAAACAATTAGATAGTATATTTTTTGTTAGTAAGAAGTCTCTTGTCTTTCTTGTTTTATCAGGAATAACAACAGGTCTATCATGGCTATGCTATTTTAAAGCAATCCAAATTGGCGATGTTTCAAAAGTAGTTCCAATTGATAAATCGAGTGTTATTTTAACGATTCTTTTTTCGTTTGTTTTTTTAGGAGAGCCTGTGACGACGGCAATTGTCATCGGCGGTACGCTAATAGCGATAGGAACTTTTGTTTTAATAGGAAAAATTAAAAAGAGTGCTGAAACATCGTATTCCAATTCATACATATTTTTAGCGTTGCTATCAGCAGTATTTGCGGCATTAACAGCGATTCTCGCCAAGATTGGGATAGAAGAAGTAGATTCAAATGTGGCTACCTTTATTCGTACAATCGTTATTATTATTTTTGCTTGGGGAATAGTCTTTTTCCAACGAACGCAAACACAAATAAAAACAATATCTAGAAAAAGCTATCTTTTCTTAATCATATCAGGAATAGCAACAGGATTGTCATGGCTTTGCTTTTTTGCAGCAATCTCTATTGGAAAAGTATCCATCGTAGCACCAATTGATAAGTTTAGCGTCGTCATTACCGTCATTTTAAGCATTATTATCTTAAAAGAAAAGCCAACGAAAAACACACTGATTGGCTGTGTGATTATTACAATAGGAACAATATTTCTTTTATTTTAAAGTGGATACTAAGAGACCTTTACTATACATCAAGTATATTTAGGTCTTTTTTATAGAATAGAGCGCACAGATTTCTTGAATTTCTTTCTTAACTAACACGAATTGCCAAGAGGTATCTTGCATGAAAGGTTGTAATCTTGTAAGATAATGTTAATTGTTAGAAAAATAAAAGTTTTCAAATAATAAGGCTTATTTTAAATCAAAGTGACATAATAATAGGTTAACTACACATGAATGAGAGGAAGGATGAAACATGGGAGCATTCGTTTTCAGTCTGACTTTGGAGTGATGGGACGGTATGTGCCATGTATAAAATAGGAGATGATGTAAATTGGAAGAAGTAAATCGAATTGATTACATAGGGTTAAAAAAGTCGGTTTTTCTATTAAAAATAATATAGATAGAAAATAAGGGGGAGACAAAAAATGGGAAGAAAAACCGTTTTATCAACAAAAAATGTTGTAGCAATTGGGATTGGTGCCGCTGTATTTATTATTATAGGAAGATTTGCCGCTATTCCTACAGGAGTTCCAAATACATCCTTTGAAACCTCCTATGCTTTTCTTGCATTAATGTCTGTAGTATTTGGACCAGTCGTAGGTGGGCTAATAGGATTTATAGGTCACGCATTAAAAGATATTCTAGTATGGGGCTCACCTTGGTGGAGCTGGATCATTGTATCTGGAATAGTCGGAGTTGGGTTTGGTCTAGCTTGGAAAAAAATAAACATAAAAGAAGGCATTTTTGGCTGGAAACAGATACTTACATTTAATGTTGTCCAAATAATCGTTCAAGCAATTGGCTGGTTCGTACTGGCTCCTCTATTGGATGTGCTAATTTATGCAGAACCTATCAATAAAGTTATTTTACAAGGGCTAGTTGCAGGCGGTTTAAATATCGCTACAGTAGCAGTGCTTGGAACATTATTAATCTATGCTTACTCCAAAACAATTAGTAAAACTAATAGCTTAGAAAAAGAAGAGACATTTTAGCAAATTGGCCAATTATAGGAAGTGGACCATATGAACGACAGTTTGTTCCCAATTACTGAGTTTCGAGAATACAACGAGATATATGTTTTTAAAAGTGGGAGAGTAGGATGAATAAACCAATAATAGAGTTTAAAGATTTCGGCTTTAAATACAGGAGTCAGTCTCAGCCAACCTTATCGAATATCAATCTAACAATCTATGAAGGGGAAAAAGTGTTAATCGTAGGACCTTCTGGATCCGGAAAGAGCACCCTGGCACATTGTGTAAATGGATTAATACCTTTTTCTTATGAAGGCGAGATTTCAGGGAGCCTTAGGATAAAAGAGAAGGAAACTAAATCGGAGACTATTTATGAGCTATCCCAATCTGTGGGAACTATATTGCAAGATTCAGATACTCAGTTTATTGGATTAACAGTAGGAGAGGATATTGCATTTGTATTAGAAAATAATCAGGTTTCCTCGAAATTGATGCGAGAAAAAGTAATGGAAGCAGCTTCTTTAGTAGGGATGGAGCAGTATCTAGATGCTTCGATTCATCAACTATCTGGGGGACAAAAGCAAAGAGTCGCATTAGCAGGTGTCTTAATACAAGAAGTAGACATATTACTTTTTGATGAACCACTAGCAAATTTAGATCCGGTAGCTGGCAAACAGGCGATGCATCTAATCGCAGACATTCATAAAAGGCATAATAACACCATTATTATTATTGAACATCGATTAGAAGAGGTATTAGAGGCAGAGGTCGATCGGATTTTACTCATTGATCATGGAACCTTAATAGCAGATCTTTCTCCCCAGGAATTACTCACTTCTAGCTTATTAGATAAGCATCGTTTGAGAAAACCACTTTATGTAAAACTATTACAGGACGCAGGCGTTCGTTTGCCTAATCATATACCCATTCACCCTCTGTCTATGATTCCCTTAAAGGAATATAGACAGAATGTAATCAAGTGGTTTCAAGGGAGAAGTCGAGAATTACAACGAAAAAAACAAGCGACTTTACTAGAAGTAGATAAGCTGTCTTTTACTTATCCAAATCAGAATAGAGGGATAAGAAATTTGTCTTTTTCATTAGAAAAGGGAGAAATGGTCAGCATTGTTGGGAAAAATGGCGCTGGGAAATCGACTCTTGCTAAGCTAATTAGTGGGTTTGAAGTGCCGAAAGAAGGGTCCATCTTCTTAAATGGTATGGATATTACCAAGCTTACCATTAAAGAAAAGGGGCAAAAAATAGGATTTGTCCTCCAAAATCCAAATCATATGATTTCAAAGCACTTGATTAAGGAGGAAGTTGCATTAGGTCTAATCAATCAAGGGATGAATCCAACTGAAATAGAGAAGAGAGTAAAGAAAGTACTGAATATCTGTGGCCTGCTTCCTTATCGGAAATGGCCGATTTCTGCTTTAAGCTATGGGCAAAAGAAGCGGGTAACGATTGCATCCATCTTAGTATTAAATCCGGAGATATTGATATTAGATGAACCAACCGCAGGACAAGACTTATATCATTATACAGAAATAATGGATTTTTTACTCGAGTTAAATCGCACAGGAATAAGTTTGATGATCATTACTCACGATATGCATTTAATTCAGGAATATACAAGTAGAACGATGGTGCTAGCGGATGGAGAAATCATCGCAGATAGCAGTCCTGCGAATATATTAACAAATCCACAAATAATGAAAGCTGCCAATTTGAAAGAAACGTCTCTCTATGAAATGGCAAAGCTTTTGCAGGTGGAAAGTCCAAGTGAATTCATTGACGCATTTATTTCATATGAGCAAGAGGGGAGAAAAACATGGCAGAAATGCTAGCCTATTTAGACAAAAATTCACCCATTCATCGTCTTGCCGGCGCTACTAAATTACTTTGTTTTATACTATGGTCCCTTGCAGCCATGCTTACATATGATACGCGGATATTAGTGTTCATGCTAGTCATTGGACTTACGCTGTTTAAATTATCTAAAATTCGCTGGAAAGAAGTTTCCTTTGTTGTACTCCTTTTTGGTTTATTTCTTTTGCTAAACAATATAGCTATTTTTTTATTTTCACCGAAACAAGGCGTCGAAATTTATGGCACGGAGCATTTGCTTTTTTCACTAGCAGGTCCCTATGAGGTAACAACAGAGCAGCTGTTTTATTTGTTTAATGTGACATTGAAATACTTTACGGTTATTCCAATCGCTCTATTATTTATTTTAACGACCAATCCTAGTGAATTTGCTTCATCCTTTCATCGGATTGGCATAAGTTACCGCATTACCTATGCAATTAGTATAACCTTGCGCTATATTCCAGATATTCAAAGAGATTACCGCAATATCGCCTTATCCAAGCAAGCTAGAGGAAATGATTTATCAAGAAAGGCTTCTCTTATAACACGTGGGAAAAATGCAATGGGAATCATTATTCCATTAATCTTTGTAAGCTTAAATCGAATTGAAGCAATAAGCAATGTGATGGATCTAAGAGGATTTGGCAAAAAGAAAACGAGAACTTGGTACCGGGAAAAACCATTTGATATAGGAGATTATCTCGCTATTTCACTAATAGCAATTTTATTTATTAGTAGTATTGTTATTACCTTTTATGATGGTCAACGATTCTACAATCCTTTTGAGTAGAAGCTATGGGACAGTAAGAATCAGCATTTTAATCCCAAATACAAAGAGAGTAGGAATGAGATATGTCGATTATTGGAATGAATAAAATGGAAAGTGTATTTACGAAAATGCTTGAAAATCAGCTTGTAAAAGAAGGACTCGTGTTTTTGCAAGAGGATGATGAGAACACATTAAATGAACAAATTGAGCTTACCTTAGTTCCAGCTCCGTCCTTTCAGGAAGCAGAGAAAGGAAAGCTTTTTCAATCGAAATTAGCATCATTTGGTTTAGATGATATTCAACAGGATCGGCATGGGAATGTATTTGGAATAAGATATGGAACAGGAAAAGGACCAAGAATCTTTGTCTGTGCCCATTTAGATACAGTATTTCCGGAAGGAACAGTCATTACAGCAGAGTGGAAGGATGGAAAAGTGTACGCACCTGGAATATCGGATGATGGAAGAGGACTAGCTGCAGTGTTGACGGTTTTACGTGCTTTTCATAAAACGAATATTGAAACAGAAGGTGATATTATCTTCGGAGCAACGGTTGGGGAAGAAGGATTAGGAGACCTGCGCGGCGTGAAAGGCTTGTTTAAGGATAGGGAGGATATTGATGCATTTATTTCCCTAGAGCCTGGTACGCCAGAAGAGATTACCTATTTAGGGACAGGCAGCCACCGCTATCATGTAACGTATAAAGGCTCTGGTGGTCATAGCTTTGGGGATTTTGGAATACCGAGCGCCATACATGCTTTAGGTAGAGCGGTAAGTGAAATGGCAGATTTAGAAACACCGCTTGATCCGAAAACGACTTTTACAGTTGGTACCATAACTGGAGGAACTTCTGTCAATACGATTGCGCAAGAGGCAAGCATGATGGTTGATCTACGGTCTAATTCACAAGAAGAACTTCTTCAGTTGGAGGAAAAGGTATTGGTTATTTTGGAAAAAGCGGCAGAAGAGGAAAATAACCGCTGGAGCAGTGAAAAAACAGCGATTGAGGTTGTGATAAAACAAGTTGGAGATCGCCCAGCAGGAACACAAGATCCAGAGGCTGCGATTGTTCAAACGGTTATCGCAGCTGGAAAAAGCATCGGGTTAACACCTGTTCGTTCATCTGCTAGTAGCACTGATTCAAATGTGCCGATCAGTTTAGGAATCCCTGCTGTTACATTAGGAGCAGGAGGAGCATGCGGTGGCATTCATACGTTAGAAGAATACTTTGATCCAAAAGATGCATATCTTGGCCCACAAAATCTATTTTTAACAATTTTAGGATTAGTAGGCATAAAGGATAGTACCGAGCCTTTATTGTAAAGTTGGCTGGAGTGGGGTGGGAAAAGATAAGTTTTAGTAAAGCTGTCTGCAACGTAGAAGTTGTCGATGGCTTTTTTTGTGGGAAATTAAGTGGGGCGATGCGTATGCGTCTGTGCCCGTAGGTTGGGGAGAATAGGGCAAAAGGGAATAGAGAATCCCTATCAGTTACCATTAGACAGTTGTGGAAGAGAAAAAGGGAATAGAGAGCCGTTCTCTAAGCCCAAAGCATAGGGAAAAAGGAGAAAAAGGGAATAGAGAGCCGTTCTCTAAGCCCAAAGCATAGGGAAAAAGGAGAAAAAGGTAATAGAGAGCCGTTCTCTAAGCCCAAAGCATAGGGAAAAGGAGAAAAAGGTAATAGAGAGCTATTCTCTAAGCCCAAAGCAAAGGGGAAAAGGAGAAAAAGGTAACAGAGAGCCGTTCTCTAAGCCCAAAGCATAGGGAAAAAGGAGAAAAAGGTAACAGAGAGCCGTTCTCTAAGCCCAAAGCAAAGGGGAAAAGGAGAAAAAGGTAACAGAGAGCCGTTCTCTAAGCCCAAAGCAAAGGAGAAAAGAAGGAAAAGGTAATAGAGCTCCACCACTACTTCCCCAGAGTCATCATCCCCAAAAAAATGTAAACTATTTTCACCAACGAAAAATTTTTTGTAAATAAATTTCCCCCTGACTTATTCCTGACACATTTCTTTTTTATTCTATTACTTGTAAGCAGCAGGACAAGACATTCAGACGAATAAATAATTATTTTAATAGAATAGAAAGAGGTTGAAGCAAAAGATGAAAAAAAGTATAAAGAAGTGGATTATTAGTGGAGTATCGGTAGTAGTAATAGGTACAGGAATTGGATCTTATTATTATTTTACAAATGATAATCAAACAGAAGTAAGAGCACAGGTTAGAACCCAAACGGCGACTGCTGAAACTGGTGATGTAGAAATAGAGATAAGTGGGACAGGAAGCATTGCAACCATTAATAAAGAAACCTATACTTCTACAGGCAACGCAACTGTTGATGAAGTGCTAGTCGAAGTTGGGGATGAAGTAGAAGAAGGTGATGAACTAGTAACTTTTGAAGATGATACACTTGATCCAATTGAAGCTACTTTTTCTGGTGAAATTACTGCCTTGAATGTAGAGGAAGATGGAAATGTATCGATGGGAACAGAAGTCGTTACTGTTACGGATTATGATCATCTAGAAATGGTTGTAAATGTAGATGAATTAGATATTTCTAAAGTGAAGGTTGGACAAGAAGCAAGTATAAGCGTGAGCGCACTTGAAGACAAAGAATTTACTGGAAAGGTAACAAGTGTTGCGAAAGAAGCAAATAGCGATAATACTAGTGTTGCTAAGTATGCTGTAACGGTCAAAATAAGCAAGCCTAGTGGGTTATTAGTTGGTATGACAGCAGAAGCAACTATCACAACAAGTACAGCTAAAGATGTCATCACTGTTCCGATTGAAGCAGTACAGAAGGAAGATGACGAATATTATGTGCTAGTGGCATCTGGAACAACAACAAATGAAGATGGAACAACAGAAACTGAATCTACTAAACAAACAGTTGAAGTAGGACTTGAAAATACTGAGGTAGCAGAGATAAAGAGTGGTTTAGAGGAAGGAACAACTGTTGTACTGCCAACATTTGAATCATCAAGTGATAGTGAGACACAAGGTATGTTCCCTGGCGGCGGCCAAATGCCAAGTGGTGAAGGTAGAGGTCAGATGCCAGAAGGAGGCCAAGGTGGCGGAATGCCTTCCGGTGGATTTGGAGGTGGAAATTAATGATTGAACAGCATGCACTTGTTGAGATAAAGAATGTAAAGAAGGAGTATACGCTTGGAGGAGAAACGGTTACTGCATTAGATAATGTTAGTTTCACTGTCAATAAAGGCGATTTTATTGCGATTATTGGTCCGTCAGGCTCTGGTAAATCAACGCTCATGAATATGATTGGTTGCTTAGATACTCCAGATTCTGGGGAATATTACTTAGACGGACAAAATGTTTTCTCCTTAAAAAGCAAACAGTTAGCAGAGGTTCGAAATCATAAGATCGGTTTTATTTTTCAATCCTTTAATCTTCTAACCAAACAATCTGCATTTGAAAATGTAGAATTACCATTGGTTTATAGAGGAATTGGTAGTAAGGAAAGAAAAGAAATTGCCTTACAAGCTTTGAAAAAAGTAGGACTATTAGAAAGAGCAGGACATAAACCAACAGAATTATCTGGCGGTCAGCAACAGCGCGTGGCAATTGCCCGTGCTCTTGCTGGGAATCCTCCGATTTTACTTGCTGATGAGCCTACTGGAGCCCTTGATAGTAAAACAGGAGTAGAAGTAATGAATTTAATGAAAGATCTAAATAGACAAGGGCATACCATTATATTAATAACCCATGATTTAGAAATTGCGAAACAGGCGAAGCGAGTTATTCGCATTCAGGATGGCCGGTTAGCAGAGACAAAGGAGGTAGTTGTCTCTTGAGATTAGGACAAGCAATCAAGATATCTTTTAAAAATATTACAATGAATAAATTAAGAGCGGTGCTTACCATGCTTGGTATCATCATTGGTGTAGCAGCGGTCATTGCATTAACCTCATTAGGAATGGGAGCCTCTAATTCCGTTTCCGATGAAATTTCGGGGTTAGGAACGACAACCGTTTCTGTCAATCTTTCAGGAAATTCGAGTGATGAAGAGGTTGTAGATTTTGATGAACTGATGTCGTTTGAGGAATATGATGAAGTGAAGGCAGTTTCTCCAACAGTCACAACTTCTAGTACACTTAAAAATGGAACAACATCAAGTTCTGGTGTTACCGTTACTGGTGTTACGACTTCTTATGAAACCGTGCAGGATATTACTGTACAGTCAGGAAGAAATGTGATGGATATTGATTTAGACAATCGCAATAAAGTAGTAGTCCTCGGGTATAATGTAGCAACAGAATTATTCGGATTCACCAATCCAGTCGATCAAACGGTTCAAATTGATGGGACAACATATAAAGTAATCGGCGTGCTTGCAGAAAAAGGAGAAGAGTTAACTGGATCGGTTGATGATTCCGTTCTTATCCCATTTACAACAGCACAGCGTTTTATCGGACAAACATACGTTACATCAGCAACTGTATTGATGACGGATGAGGATTCAGTAGAAATGGGAATGGCAAAAATGAAGCAGAAATTATACAATCAGTTTGATGGAGATGAAACTTTATATTCTGTGCGAAATCAATCTTCTGTGTCAGAGGCTTTGGATTCTGTTTCTAATACAATGACCTTATTATTAGCCGGTATTGCGAGTATTTCCTTAATTGTTGGGGGAATTGGAATCATGAATATCATGCTTGTTTCGGTTACGGAAAGAACAAGGGAAATTGGAATTAGAAAGGCAATCGGTGCTAGAAAAAAAGACATTATGCTCCAATTTTTAATTGAAGCAATTGTACTTAGCGCGTTAGGTGGAATTCTTGGAGCAGCTATTGGAATAGGAAGCGCAGAAATTTTGTCTAGTACATTAGATATGACTTCCCAGATTACTTGGTGGGTAGTTGGAGGGTCGGTTAGTTTCTCTGTCTTGATTGGGGTTATATTTGGAATCTTCCCAGCTAACAAGGCTTCCAATTTAAGTCCACTAGAAGCATTAAGATATCAATAATAAAAGGAATAGATCAGCCATCTGTTAGCAGAAAAGGTCTGATCTATTTTTTTATTATTTAAATTAGCGGTATAATGGATTTCACTAGGAAAAAATAAAGCATGAGGAAAAAAGTAGATGAAAAAAATTCTAATTGTAGAAGATGAACTAGCAATTTCCATGGTTCTAGGAGCATATTTAGAAAACGTAGGATACGATGTGGATTATGCGTATGATGGAGACGAGGCTTTACAAAAGCTTGAAGAGGAAACGCCCGCTTTAATCCTATTAGATATCATGATGCCCTATTTGGATGGCTGGGGTGTCCTATCCTATATTCGGAAGAAATCAGCATGTCCAGTTATTATGCTTACTGCCTTATCCGATACAGAACAGAAGTTAAAAGGATTTGAAAATGGGGCTGATGACTATATAACAAAGCCCTTTGTAGGAGAGGAAGTTATTGCGCGTGTACAAGCGGTTTTAAGAAGGTCTTCTCATTATCAAGACGATGATGAGCGTGTTAAATACTATGGTGATTTAAAAATCAACTATGTGTCACATCAGGTTTTTCTTAATGGAATTGAGGTTCCCTTTACCCCTCGTGATCTTGCTGTTTTTCTCTTTCTAGCAAGTTATCCCAACCAAACCTTTACAAGGGATCAGCTTCTAGACCATGTGTGGGGAAGAGACTATGATGGGAGTGATCGGGCAGTTGACCTGGCGATTAAAAGAATAAGGAAATTATTAAATGGGTGGGATCCGAAAGATGGCGAAATTAAAACATTACGGGGACTTGGCTATCAATTTTATATTCAGGAAAAACAATAAAGAAAAAACGCCTCTTCTTTATTATTGGACGAAAAGGTATTTGCTCACATTATGTGGGGGCCTCTTGATTATTGGCATTGTCTCTATATTATGGATTCGCCATAATGCATTGGAGAATCGCCTAGAACTAACAAAATTAGTTGCCCAGGAAATAGCGGAGCATGCCAATGAGATGGAGGAAGGAAGGCTCAAAGATATTCGGCTACCGTTTTTGCAGGATAGACAGAAATTTATTAATGAAGGACAGCCACTAGATGCCTTTCTTAAAGATACTTCAGGAAATGTCCGTTCTCTGAATCAGAATTTTCCTCTAAGTTCTCTAGAAAGTCAGCAGCTGATTGAGTCTTTGCCTTTAGTAAGTGAATTAACCATTAAAAAAGTAACGCTATGGAATAAGCAAAGAGCATCTGTTGTCATTGCTCCCATTATAAATGGAGGGGAGCAAATAGGTTCTGTCTATATTATTCAGCCTCATAATCAGCTAAAACATTTAAATAAAGAAGAATATCAATTGCTAGGATTATTGCTGCTGAGTTTAGCATTTCTTGGCTGGTTTGTCATTTATTTCTTGTCTAAAAAACTAGCAAAGCCCGTAGAAGAGGTTGCCAGTGCTGCCCAACATTTAATGAATGGAAATTATCATATTAAGTTAAATGAAGATGTGCAGGAAAAAGAACTTTACCAATTGGTTTTATCGTTTAATGAAATGACAAAAAGGCTCTATGCATTAGAAAGTTTGCGGACCCAATTACTAGCAGGTGTCACCCATGAATTAAAGACACCGATCACTTCTATTAGTGCATTAATACAAGCTGTAAATGACAATGTCATACCTGATAATAAGAAAAAACAATTTTTAACAATGAGTTTGAAGGAAGCGGGAAGACTGCAGAATATGGTGGAGGATTTACTAGATTTTAATAGCTTTAGTGCAGGTTCGATTAAAGTGAATAAGGAAAAGCTAAATGTACAGGCCACGTTAAAGGAAATTATTTATCAATGGGAAATTGTCCATGGAGGCGCTTTAGCAACTACGGAGATAACCTTTGTAAATCCAGAGAAACCGCTTTATGCTATGCTAGATAGTGTGCGTTTTCAGCAAATTATCGTCAATCTATTAAATAATAGTTTACATGCAATCAAGGGAAAGCAAAATGGAAAAATAACCATCAGCCTAACCTATGACCAACAGAATGTAAACATTTTGGTAGAGGATAATGGCTATGGTATTCCAGAAGATGAGCAGGATTATATTTTTGAACGATTCTATCGAGGAAAGAATAAGAAAGATATCGAGCGTGGCCTAGGCTTAGGATTACCATATAGCCTTCTTTTAGCAAAAGCACAAGGAGGGCATTTATCTTTACAAAATTCAGAAGGTTCCTCTACAATATTTTTATTGCAATTTCCATTACTTGCATAAAATAAAGGAAGGGGTTGTTCGGAGATGATGGTTCAACAAGAAAAATATTGCAAGGAATCTTTGGTAGTTAAAACAAGCCGAATATTCCCTATTGATACAAATAATCATAATACATTATTTGGTGGAAAGCTAATGAGTTATATAGATGATGTAGCTTCTATTTCAGCATCTAGGCATTCAAGAAGTGATGTAGTTACCGCTTCAACAGACTCTGTTGATTTTCTATTTCCTATTAGCCCTACTGATTCTGTATGCTTAGAATCATATGTAACACATACAGGTAAATCCTCAATGGAAGTATTTGTGAAGGTAATAGCTGAAAACCTAAAAACAGGCGAAAGAAGACTTGCAGCAACATCCTTCTTAACCTTTGTTGCCTTAGATGAAAATGGCAAGCCACAGCGTATTCCCAAGGTTATTCCGCAATCAGAGGAAGAAACAATGCTCTACAATACAGCGGAGCAGCGTGTTAAAATCCGAAAAGATAGAAGAGAGCATAGTAAAGCATTTGCAAATGTTATTAGTACAGAAATGCCTTGGGGGTAAGTTGACCTAGTGAAGGAATGGCTGATAAAGTGCCGAGTTTGGCTGAAATGGTAAGGAATGGCTGATAAAGTGTTGAGTTTGGCTGAAATGGTGCTGGATTTGCTGATAAAGTGCCGAGTTTGGCTGAAATCGGTATAAGTTTTGCTGATAAAGTGCCGAGTTTGGCTGATATCAGTGCAAGATTAGCTGATATCAGCTAGATTCATACCATAACCAATTCATTATAAGCTCTGATTCCCTTAATCTTAAATATAAATACTAGAATATCGCTAATAAAACTATAAAACAGTCAATTTAGCATCAAAACTATTCACTTTCGCCCTTTACAAAGCGAATTCTTCCACTTAAAACCCCCACATTTTGCATAATCTACTTATTACCTTTTCTCTCAGCCGACTCTATAACTATATCTTCCTCCCTCTTTACCATTTATAAACTTACCACCACAACAATAAGTCGAATAAATAGAAGAAACGTTGCTATTATTGCAAATAATTTCGAAATACTAAGAAAAGTGTCAGAATATATTAACTTTTTAGAAAAAATAGTGTCAGAATATCTGACAAAATTAAAGACACTTGTCTAGAAGAGGATTATAATCCATACATGGAACAGGAGCAATTGGGAAAATCTCCCGGAGCTTCATAGATAAAAACAATTATAGGGGGCAAACTATGTTATCTAAAAAAGTACTTTCTTTAGCTATGACAGCAACATTGGCACTAGGATTTATGAGTGGCTGTGCTTCAAATGCAAACTCTGATAGTGAAGGATCTAGTGACAATAAAGTAATCAAAATTGTTACACAATCTCCACTTTCTGGAGGAAGTGCAACTTTAGGAGAAGCAATTAAACTAGGAGCACAACTAGCAATTGATCAACAGAAGGACAAATTTGCTGAGTTAGGTTTTGAAATTAAATTGGATGCACAAGATGATCAGGGAGATCCGAAAAAAGGAGTGGCGAATGCTAACTTAGTTGTAGCAGATCAATCCGTATTAGGCGTAGTGGGACACTTGAATTCAGGTGTTTCCATCCCAGCATCTGAAGTATATGAGAAAAATAATCTAGTAAGTGTATCTCCTGCAAGTACAGCAACAGATTATACAGATCGCGGTTTAAAAACCGTTAGCCGGGTTGTAGCTCGCGATGACTTCCAAGGTCCAGCAGGTGCACAATATGCGGTGGAAACATTAGGAGCAAAGAAAATTTTTGTTGTCCAAGATAAAACAGCATATGGTTCTGGGCTAGCAGATGCATTTAGAGCTGCTGCAGAAGAGCTAGGAGCAGAAATTGTTGGATATGAAGGAATTACAGTTGGGGAAAAAGACTTCAATGGTGTGTTAAACCAAGTAGCTTCTAAAAAGCCTGATTTAATCTATTTTGGAGGTCTTTATGCAGAAGGGGGAATCCTTGTTAAACAAGCTCGTGAAAAAGGACTAGATATCCCATTCATGGGTGGAGATGGCTTAGACTCTTCTACTTTTGTGGAAATTGCTGGAGATGCTGTTAAAAATACATTCCTTACTTCTGTTGCTGGAGACACAACAAAATCAGAAGAAGGAACGAAATTCGCTGAAGACTATCAAGCAGCTTTTGGCAAAAGCATTGAATCCTATTCAGCATATGCATACGACTCAGCTGCCGTATTGCTAGCAGGAATTGAGAAAGCTATTAAAGATAATGATAACAAATTACCATCACGTGAAGATGTAACAAATGCTGTACGTGAAACACAAGATTACAAAGGGGTAGTAACAGAAGTTGGATTTGACGAAAAAGGCGATAACAAGTATGCGAAAATCTTTATCTACAAATTTGACGAAGCAAAATATCCAGCTAATTTAGAGGATGAAATCAGCCAATAAGCAAGAACATAGAAAGGGTATGGATCATCCTGTACCCTTTCTATTTTTTACAAGCATTACATAACTAAGAAAGTCTACCAATTTAGGTTGAATATATATTCTAGTAGATAGATAGTAACTATAAATGCCAAGCTCATTGACGTTAATATTGCTGAGCTGATGGAGCGGAAGACACCTTGACTCCTGCGGGAAATGAGGGAAATGGGAGACCCCACAGGCGAAGCTGAGAAGGCTCCCATCCCTCCCGCGGAAAGCAAGTGTCTGTAGCGGAAATCAACGGGCTTCATGATAATTCCTATCTATCTACTAAACACAATTAAATCAAAAGTGTGGGGAAGAAAATGCTAACAGAAATCTTACAAACGTTACCGCAAGTTTTAATTGATGGATTAACATTAGGAGCCGTATATGCCGTTATTGCATTAGGATACACAATGGTTTATGGAATATTAGAATTAATAAACTTTGCTCACGGAGAAATATTTATGACAGGAGCATTCATTGGGACAAGTATCTTAATCGTTTTAACAAGCTTAGGATGGACATCCATGTTACCTGCGGTTATATCATTAATTATTATGCTCCTATTTACAAGTCTGCTAACAGGATTTTTAGGAATGGGAATTGAAAGAGTTGCTTATCGCCCGCTACGTAAGGCGCCAAAGCTAATTGCCCTTATTTCAGCAATTGGTATCTCCTTTTTATTACAGGATATCGTTCGTTTTATCACAGAATTATTCAAAGGGAATTATATTTTAACATCACCAAGTCTGTTCACCGATAAGATTAGCATCGGATCTATTTTCGGTTCCCATGCAGCAAGCTTCAAAAGTTCCTTTCTAGTTGTCATTATTGTCGCGGTTATTTTGATGGTTGGATTAGACTTTTTTGTTAATAAAACAAAATGGGGCATGGCAATGAGAGCAGTTGCCCAAGATCGAGATACTGCCTCCTTAATGTCCATTAATGTGAACAAAGTAATTTCCGTGACCTTCTTTGTAGGATCTGCTTTAGGTGGTGCAACAGGCGTACTATTTGCAGTGCAGTATGGAACAATCGATCCTTATATAGGATTTATACTAGGACTTAAAGCATTTACAGCAGCAGTACTTGGCGGAATTGGAAATATTCGTGGGGCAATGTTCGGTGGTATGCTCATTGGATTAATTGAAATGTTTACTGCTGCCAATCTTTCCATTATAACAGGTGGTATTATGGGCGCAGAATATAAAGATGTTGTTGCATTTGCCATATTGATTATCGTTCTTATTTTTAAACCAGAAGGCTTATTTGGCAAAGCCGTAGCAGAGAAAGTGTAGGTGGAAAAGATGGCTAACATGATCAAAACAATCCAAACAAATAAAGTGGCCCAAATCATTCTTTTCTTTGCCTATGTATTAGTTACTACTGCAGCTTTAGCCCTTTCGCAAAAATCAGTTATTGCCTTTTTACTTCTACTATTGTCACTTCTGATTCTTTATTATATGAATCTAGGAAATAAAATGAAGTGGGGGATAGCCTTACTTATTTTAGTAATTGTGTTGCCCGTTTCAGCTAGTCAAGGGCCCTCCTATCAGGCTTATATGGAAGTAGCAACAATGGTAGGAATTTATGTATGTATGGCACTAGGCTTAAATATTGTAGTAGGTCTTGCCGGTTTGCTTGATTTAGGATTTGTAGCATTTTTTGCTGTAGGAGCATATACATATGGTATTTTTGCTAGTGCGCAGGCAAATAATTTCATGCCTTTTGGAACCTATCCTTTGTCTGGAAACAGCTTTTGGTTTTTTATCATAATCGGGTTATTTGTAGCAGCATTATTTGGTGTATTATTAGGGATTCCTGTTCTGAGGGTAAAAGGAGATTATTTAGCCATTGTAACCTTAGGCTTTGGTGAAATAATCCGAATTGTATTTAATAACTTAGATAAGCCAGTAAACATAACAAATGGAGCAATGGGGCTTCCAAGCATTCAACAGCCTGAAATATTTGGCATCACCTTAGCCCAGCCAAATCAATTCTATTATATTGTCTTAGTTATGTTCATTATTGTTATTTATGCAGTTACTAGAATGGAGCATACAAAGTTAGGGAGATCATGGAAAGCGGTAAGAGAAAATGAGATTGCGGCACAAGCAATGGGAATTCCCCTTGTAAAAACAAAATTAACAGCATTCGCTATCGGAGCTTCTTTCTCTGGAATGATGGGAGTTGTCTTTGCTGCCAAGCAGATGTTTGTTGATCCTACAAGTTTCACCTACTTAGAATCTACGACTATTCTAGTTATGGTTATTTTAGGAGGAATGGGAAGCGTACCAGGCGTTATTTTGGGAGCTGCAGTTGTTACGATTTTGAATTTACAGGTATTAACAGAATTAACTGGTTGGTTAAGTCAAGTGACAACTATTCCAGATGCCTTATCTCCAGCAAAAATGCAAAGATTTATCTTCGGTGCACTTTTAATTGTTATGACCTTATATCGTCCTCAAGGATTGATACCTGCTAAAAACAAGAAATTTAATGAAAAGAAATTAAAAGAGAGCATAGCGGAAAAACAATAATCTACTAAATTGCTTAAGGAGGGGCATCAAGTGAATATACTCGAGGTGAAAGGATTAACCAAAACTTTTGGCGGACTTGTAGCGAATGCCAATATTGATATGTCAGTCGAAAAAAATTCGATTACAGCTGTAATTGGTCCAAATGGTGCTGGAAAAACTACTTTTTTTAATATGATAACAGGTGTATATAAACCAACGTCTGGAGAAATAGTTCTAGCTGGAAAATCGATTGCTGGATTTAAGCCTCATGTTGTGGCAAGACAAGGGATTTCGAGAACGTTTCAGAATATCCGTCTATTCAGTGATATTACAGTATTGGAAAATGTCATGGTCGGTATGCATAACCATATTAGAGGAAGCTTGATTGGAACATTGTTTCAATTACCAAAGGCAAGACATGAAGAAGAGGAAGCGATGAAAGAGGCATACCGGATATTAGAATATGTAGGGCTTGCTGATCTATTAAATGAAGCAGCTGGAAATTTGTCCTATGGGGCACAACGGAGATTAGAAATTGCTCGTGCTTTAGCCACAAAGCCTAGCGTTTTATTATTAGATGAGCCTGCTGCTGGTATGAACCCAAAGGAAACAAGGTTATTAACAAATTTAATTCAAGATATGTGTAAGAAATATGATTTAACGATTATTTTAATAGAGCATGATATGAAGCTAGTCATGGAAATTTCCAATCATATCATCGTACTAGATCATGGAGAGAAAATTGCAGAAGGTGGTCCTGAAGAGATTCGTTCCAATCCTAAAGTAATCGAAGCCTATTTAGGAAAAGGAGCGGTATCACTTGCTTAAAGGGGGTAGCAGCGTGGAAAAGATACTAGAAATAACAGGAATCGAAGCTTGGTATGGTGGAATTCAAGCTTTAAAAGGAATAAGCTTACATGTGAATAAAGGAGAAATTGTAACACTAATAGGAAGCAATGGTGCCGGAAAATCCACAACGCTTAAATCCATTAGTGGGCAGGTGCCGATAAAAAAGGGAAGCATTCTTTATTATGGAAAGGATATTGCTAATATAGCAGCACATAAAACAGCTGTGATGGGCATTTCACAAGTGCCTGAGGGAAGAAGGATTTTTCCAAAGCTTTCGGTACGAGAGAATCTATTAATTGGAGCGTTTGCAGTAAAAGACAAACAATTAATTGAAACAAGAATGCAAAAAGTGTTTGAATATTTTCCTAGATTAAAAGAAAGAGTGGAGCAAAAAGGTGGAACAATGAGTGGCGGAGAGCAGCAAATGCTTGCAATTGGTCGAGCACTCATGATGCAGCCAGAGGTGCTGATGTTAGATGAACCATCAATGGGGCTTGCTCCTATTATTGTGGAGCAAATCTTTGAAATTATCAAAGAGCTTAATAAACAAGGGATGACGATATTATTGGTGGAACAGAATGCATTCCAAGCATTGCAAATTGCAAGTAGAGGATATGTTATTCAAACAGGAGAGATTGTACTAGAAGGAACAGGAGAAGAGCTCATTACGAATAAACAAGTTCAGGAAGCATATTTAGCTTAAAAAAACCTTAGACTGTAAATAAAGGAGAAGGCTATCCGCCGCCTCCTTCTTGACGTTAAGAATGTAAAGTTTTCTGAAGTCAATTTGCTGTCTAGCACCGGGCATCTAGGAGCTGATGGGCTACTCAACCTTCCCTTTCGATAAGTCAACATTGAATCGCTATTGCTCTTCATGTTTCCTTTATCTCAGGAACAATTTTTCCACCCCACACGCCCCTAAACGGTTGCCCTTCGCTTTTCTCAATTATTTAAAAATTTAACACAAACTGGTTCTGGTGCCTCTATTTCTGATTGTAATAGAGTAAGTTTTCCTGTAACAGAATCTCTCTCAAATAAAGTAAGAGTGTCAGACTGTTCATTTGATGCAAGAAGGAATTGTTCTGTTGGATCCAAAACAAAATCTCTTGGCCAGTTTCCTTCTGTTGAAGTTCGTTCGATAAAGGTTAATTGGCCAGTTTCACTATTAACTTGGAAAATAGAAATGGAATTATGTCCGCGGTTACCTGCGTATACAAAGTTTCCATCGGAAGAAAGATGGATTGCACTTCCTTGACTATTTTCTGTGAAATCAATTGGTAAAGTAGAGATATATTGTAATTCTTCAAATGCTCCTGTTTCGGAGTTAAAGGATAAAGCAATAACTTCATTGCTTAATTCTGTCATGACATAAGCAAATTTACCATTAGGATGGAAGGCAATATGTCTTGGACCACTTCCAGGTTTAACAGACAAACTGCTAACCTCTTCTAGCTTATTATCGACGAGCTTGTAAGTATCTACGCGGTCTGTACCTAAATCAACAGAGACTGCGTATTGATCATTTGGAGTAAAACCAGCGAAATGCATATGCGGTTTTTCCTGGCGTGCAGTATTAGGGCCTGTCCCAGTATGTTCAATAATAGATGCCACACGATTTAATGAACCATCTGCTGTATTTAATGAGTAGGATTCCGCAGTTCCTTTGTGATAATTTGCAGAAAGAACGATTGTTTTATCAGCATCTACACTTACATGACAGGGTGATGCTCCCTCTGAATATTCGCGATTAATGAGAGAGAGAATTCCGTCAGCACTAATAGAATAAGCAGAAACTCCACCTGTAGAGCCTTCTTTGCCGACTGCAAATAAATGCTGATTATCGTTTGTGATTGTTAAATAGGTAGGGTTTTCAATTTCAGCTGCAAGCGAAACATCCGTGATTTTTTTTGCATCTGTGTCTAGTACAAAGGAATAAATACCTTTACTCGATTTCTTTGTATATGTGCCAATGTAGCCAGTGAATTTTGTCATAAACAGATCTCCTCGTATAGTAAGTTTATAGTCCTCTTTCGAGGTAATTTCCAATTAAAATATTGTTCTTTGATAATTCTATAGATGTTAGTTCAGATAGTGGGGGGCTAGCCCCCCACTATCTGAAAAAGTT
>NZ_CATNHG010000098.1:0-39239 GCF_950097965.1 Bacillus sp. T2.9-1 | reverse complement strand
TGTGGTTACTTAAACTCTAACAGAAATGGATTCTTTTTTCATTTATTTGATGAATGACAATTCAGCTGTGCTACGTGATAAATAAGCATTCAATAGCTTGTCAATAAGTTTTTATGAATAATTCAGGATAAAAGTACATTTATTTTTTTTATAAAAAAGCTCATATTGATTCTCCTAAAAGTAGACCTTTACCTGAGTAGATTTCAAAAATTTCCTTTAGTAGAATCTCCTTACATCTACAGAAAAAGAAAATTGATTCAATCCATTATATTAACAAAAACAGAATAAGTAAAACTTGCTATATAATCAGGGAAAATACTGATTCAACTAATGCATTTAAGCTTGTTCCTGCTCCCTTTTCATACTTACTCTATCGGAAATAAAGCAAGAGGATAAGAATGTTTACAAGCAAATACATATTGGCTTCTCCTTAACCATCTATATTTAAATATTATCTTCATATTTTTACCATTACCTGTATTATTATCCTTTTGATTGATTTTTTTCATCCTAATTTCACCCGATATCTTTTTCCATAAAAAACCATATCAAATCAATTCCATTCTATTTATAGCTCTGTTATCTTAATTAAGGTGATTAATTATTATGATAATAAAAGAGTTATTTTCTAATCTTGCCATATTGGTATCCTTACTTTTTTTGTATAGTCAAATAACCAAACAGAAGCCTTTAAATCGTCAATCCTCGTTAAATAGGAAAATAGCAATTGGGATTGTAGGAGGTATTTTCGGAAATATACTCATGCATTATAGTATTCATATTGGAGATATCATTATAGATCTTAGACATATTCCAATTATGATTTTAGCTTTTTATGGAGGAGCAATCCCTGCATTTATTTCCATGCTTTTAATCATTATAGGTCGATTATTTTATGGCATTAATTTGGCATCCTTTTTGGCCATTGCTCTCATTTTTTCATCTACTATTGGTGCTGTATGGTTTTCTTGTTTTACCTTATCTACCAAAAACAAAATCATTTTAACCCTAAGTTGGAATAATTTTGTTTTTACCATATTCGCCATCTATCTAATCAATGACTGGAATATTCTCCTTGTGTTAATTCCAACCTATTGCATCATTTCCTATCTTGGTGGATTTATTGGATTTTATGTCATAAATCATTTAAGATCGATTCAATTATTGTTTGAAAAATATAGAAATGAGTCCACAATAGATGGTCTTACAGGATTAAATAATTATCGGAATTTTGACAAGCTCTTTAATTCGTTAATAAATCAAGTTACTGTTAAAGAAGAAAAACTTTCACTCCTTTATATTGACATTGATTTCTTTAAGAAAATTAATGATCGATATGGACATCTAAAGGGAGATGAAATACTAAAAAGCCTTGGGGAGATATTACAAAAATGTACCAAGTCATATGATGTCGTCAGTAGAAATGGTGGAGAAGAGTTTACCGTATTATTATTAGATTGCCCTTTGGAAAAAGCAAAAGAAATGGCAGAAAACATTCGAAAAACTGTAGAGGAATTTCCTTTCTATGCGTTAGAAGAAAAAATCCACCTAACCGTTTCAATAGGAATTGCTTGCTACAATGAAACTACTCTCAAAGCAGTAGATATTATTGATGATGCCGACAGAGCCCTTTATTACGCAAAAAATTCTGGAAGAAATAAAGTATGTATAGCGAACCAGTTTACGGAAAAATAAGATCCCAAACCTAGAATGAATAGAAGTAAAAATGGAAAGAACGAATCAGCTATTTCACGATTCATTCTTTCCACTTTTTTAATCACATAGTTTTTATTAATTTATTTCTAATCTTATAAGTCTCCACTTAGTAAAACAGAATTTTTCATATAAATATTGAAATATATATAACATTAACGACAAAATTGAAAAAACATACATAAGTTGTATTTTTTTCATTCGTACTAAAGATGCTATACCAAATTTTGTTAAGAAAGGCACTGTAGCATATGTAAACATTCCATCAAATAGCATATTTAATGCAAAATATCTAAAAAACCTGCCATACGTCCATTTTAATATCCATATTGAACCAACAAAAAAAGGACCAAGCATAAAAGGAATTTCTCCTGATAATCTAGGATGAAGGGTTTCATACCACCACCACCATTTTCGCTTTTTAGCTATAACATTGACTAACTTCACCATTGATGCAATAAAGACTCCTGCTGGCAAATAACGCTTGAACGTTTTCTTCCCTAATAACGGCGCAGTAACCCAAGGCAATATCATGGACAAGGACAATACTGTCTTGGAATATCTCATTATTTTCATCCTACACACCCTTTAAACATTCATTAAGAATATTATTCCCCAAAAATTGCTAATGTTTACGTATGGGATGAATTCTTTTCTTTCATTTTTTATTCAACTATTCCTATATAGGAAAACCTTGTAGCATATTGTATAATAGACTTTTATCCAATCGTTTAGACGATTCAATGATCTAATTCAATTAAGAAAGGGGAGTCTTCAAGTTAGCCCCAAAATTGAATTACGTTTTGCACAAATAATAAAATTCGAGTTAGAAAATCTATTCTAAATTTAGTATGATATCCACATGTGATATAAAAGAAGGGGTTAAAAAAATGAGCGTATTAAACGTACAAAACTTAAGCCACGGTTTCGGTGATCGTGCGATATTTAATGATGTGTCTTTTCGACTTTTAAAAGGGGAACACGTTGGACTTGTTGGGGCAAATGGTGAAGGGAAATCTACTTTCATGAATATTGTGACCGGCAAGCTGCAACCTGACGAGGGGAAAGTACAGTGGTCACGAAAAGTTCGTGTTGGTTATTTAGATCAGCATGCCGTACTTCAAAAAGGGACTACGATGCGTGAAGCTTTGAGTACTGCTTTTCAATATCTTTTTGATGCAGAAGCAGAGATTAATGAGCTTTATGCAAAAATGGGTGATGAAAATGCTGATATCGATGCATTACTTGCAGAAGTTGGAGAGCTACAAGAAACATTAGATAGTAATGATTTCTATCAAATTAATTCAAAAGTGGAGGAAGTGGCTCGTGGTCTAGGATTAGATGATGTTGGACTTGATCGGGATGTAGCTGATCTTAGCGGTGGGCAACGTACGAAAGTTTTGCTGGCTAAGCTATTACTAGAAAAACCTGAAATCCTCTTACTAGATGAGCCTACGAACTATTTAGATGAACAGCATATCGAATGGTTAAAGCGCTATTTACAGGATTATGAGAATGCATTTATCTTGATTTCACATGATATTCCATTTTTGAACAGTGTTGTTAACCTGATCTATCACATGGAAAACCAAGAGTTGAATCGCTATGCTGGTGACTATGACAACTTCGTAAAAATACATGAAATGAAGAAACAACAGCTAGAATCTGCTTACAAGCGTCAACAACAAGAAATTGCAAATTTAAAAGATTTTGTTGCTCGCAACAAGGCAAGTGTCGCAACCCGTAATATGGCAATGTCCCGTCAAAAGAAACTAGACAAAATGGAAATTATTGAATTAGGGAAAGAAAAGCCAAAACCAGAGTTTAAATTCAAAGAAGCTCGCGCAGCTAGTCGTTGGATTTTCACGGCAGAAGATCTTGTTATTGGCTATAACGAACCACTTTCTCGCCCCCTAAATTTAAAAATGGAACGTGGACAAAAAATTGCCTTCGTTGGTGCAAACGGTATTGGTAAATCCACTCTGTTAAAAAGTATTCTTGGATTAATCACCCCAATTTCGGGTACCGTAGAACGCGGTGATTATCAACACATTGGCTACTTCGAGCAAGAAGTGAAAGAGTCCAACTACAATACATGTATTGAAGAAATTTGGAGCGAATTCCCTAGCATGAATCAGGCGGAAGTTCGTGCTGCTCTTGCAAAATGTGGATTAACAACGAAACATATTGAAAGTAAAATCGAAGTCCTTTCTGGTGGGGAAAAAGCCAAAGTTCGCTTATGCAAAATTTTAAACACAGAAACGAACTTATTAATCCTAGATGAGCCTACCAATCACTTGGATGTCGATGCAAAGGAAGAACTGAAACGTGCATTAAAGGAATATCGCGGAAGCATCTTAATGGTATCCCACGAACCTGATTTCTATCGTGAAATCGCGACAGATATTTGGAATTGCGAGGATTGGACTACGAAGGTGTTTTAAGTAAAGATGAAGGGGTACCCATTGCAATTGGGTACCCCTTTTAAATTTTAATAAAATATTATTTTTTCACACGACATGTAAAATCCAGGCCAAACATAATAACTGGGTTCCTATACTTTATAGTTAAAACTCTAGTACTGATGGAACTAGGTTTATTCGTCTGTTTTATAAACGGTTCAAGCGTGTTTAGGTGGTAGGAATTTTGTTCTTTACGTGTCATAATTCCTTCTACTTTTTAGAATATAAGGAGAATAGGAGAACCATTCCTCTGTTTCCTACTCATCACTCACCAGAAGGAATGGTAATCGGTGCTGATGTACATAACGGGACTCCAAAATTAGGAGAACCATCGGCATTCCAATTGAATTTTTGAATTCTAGCACTTCGTCGCTGGCTTCCTCCTTCTGATTCGGAAATAGCATGATAAACAATCCAATCTTCTGTCCCGTCAGGAGATTGTGTAAAACTATTATGGCCAGGAGCAAATACCTTATTTTCGATACTTTTCTTGAACACAGGCTCAGTAGATTTAAGCCAAACTTCGGGATTCATGACATCCATATTCTCAGAGATTGTTAACATTCCCAAACTATAATCATCAGACCAAGTGGTACTAGCAGAATAGATTAGAAACAATTTATTATTCCTCTTTAACATTACAGGTCCCTCATTAATCGCCATTCCACCTTGCTTTTCCCAATCATACTCAGGTTTTGATAATAATACGTTGGGACCAGTAAGTGTCCACGGATTTTCCATCTCAGCTATATATAGAGCTGATCCATACGCAGGAAAGTTACCATATCCAGCATATACAAAATAAAGACAACCTTTATGTTCAAAAATCGTTCCATCTAAACCAGGATATTCTGTATTTACATATCCTCTGTCTAGCCAATTCCCGTCAAACGGATCTTCCGCCGAATTCTCTAGCACAAATATCTTCCTTGATTGATCATCCCCTATCCCGTCATTTGCCGTGAAATATATATACCATTTCCCATTTATCCGATGAATTTCTGGAGCCCAAATATTAGCACAATTGATTCCTTCACTCGGAGCAGTCCAAATCGTTTTACAATTTCCTTGTGCCATTCCACTTAATGTTGGCGACTTCCATAAATCAAGCCTTGTCCTTTTTGTGACCATAAAATAGTAAGTATCTTTATCCTTATACACCCATGGATCTGCCCCAGGTTCTAGAATCGGGTTATAAAAAGTTGATTTCCCCATAACTTCCTCCTCTTACTACGTTTTTAAACTAGAAAACTATATTGCAAATATACTTTTAATAAAGCCTTTGAGTTAGAATCGAAATAAAGAGGGCTTTAGTGTAAGGAAACGCTGTTAAGGAAAGCGTTTTCAAATTATAAAAAGGCTTGAACACTTTCTGCTTTAAATAGATATAGCCTCTCTTTTAATAAACCAACTAAATGCTAAAACATGATGCCATTACACATTTTCTCCCCATTTAATCTTATTGAATTTTTATTTCTGTTTGTTTTGGCATTCAATATATCTTTTAAAGTAAGTTCATAATGGTGGCTTCTGGTTTTAAACAGCTGCCATCAAAGAAGAAGGAGTAAGCTCTATTACTCCATTATATTCCCTTTGTTTAGGACCTTGTTCCACCACCTTGTATAATCTTAGCCGCTTATGATATTTCTATCTTAAATAATCCTCGAATTCTATAACATATCCCTACTCTCACCTAAAGTTACCCAATATATTTATTCTCTACCGTCTCTTTCTTTTCCTTTTAAAATTGAATAGGCTACACTTTTTTATGTCAAGTAGATTACAAATCATATATTTGGTGGAGATTCTACTTGACTATAAGAGAATACCGAACGTGTACTGAGAATCTCTAAAATAAATCGTGCAACTGTAACAAACATCTAAAGTATTTTCTATTTATTGGAATATTTTCAGGGTTTTAATAAATAATAAAACGTATCAGAAATTATTTATTCCTAAAGGGAGCTTAAGAAATGGTGTTAAAAGAAAAGGTTTCTTTAAACCAATTATTCAACCTTGTTATTGGATTTAATTTAGGTAGTTCTCTAATTATAGGAATTGGTGTAGATGCAAAACAAGATGCTTGGATTACTGTTTTATGTTCTTCCATAATTGGTATTTTCATTACCTTATTTTACTATCATTTTCACGAAATATTACCTAATAAAAACTTTTCTGAAATGATTGAATACATATTAAATCGTCCAATTTCCATGTTGATTACGTATATATATACTATCTATTTTTTTTATTTAGCAACTAGGGTTATTCGTGATTTTGGAGAATTGGTAACAACATTTATTCTTCCTATCACTCCTGTAGAAATTTGTAATTTTAGCTTAATAGTAATCCTTACCTACATCATCTATTTAGGAATGGAAGTCTTAGGAAGAGTAACAGAAGTATTTACACCATACGCCATTTTGTTCCTTATCATTATGACCTTTCTATTAATTGGAGATGGTGACATAAAATTAGAGAGAATTACACCTATTTTAGCTACAGGTATAACACCAGTGTTAGATACCATTTTCCCGTATGAACTCATTAGACCATATGGTCAATTATTTACATTAACATTTTTATTCTCTAATTTGCCACAACAAAAATATGTACGACATACATTAATTTACTCTGTAATTTCATCCGGCTTTTGGTTGACGATAGGAACTCTAATTATAACTACTTCTTTAGGCACTTCCATCGCAATTCGAAGTAATTTTCCACTTGTAAGTGCATCTCGCTTAATTAACATAGGCGATTTCTTACAAAGATTAGATGCATTCGCCGTGTTTATTATCGCATTAGGTGTGATTATTAAAATTTGTATTTTTTCCTTTGCAGGTTTAAAAGGTTTAGAATACATCTTTAAAATCCCCTATCGAGTATTAGTCGTTCCAACCATGTGTATTTTATCCCTGTATTCCACCTTTATTAGTTTCGACCTTTCTGACCATATCACCGAATCAGTAACGGTAGTTCCATATTTTTTAAGCTTACCTTTATTTTTTCTATTACCTAGTTTATTTATGTTATTAGCAATAATTAAACTGAATTTTAAAATTTTAAGTCACAGTGACAACCCGAAATTTGTCGATAAATATAGGTATATCTGTATCTATCCTACGCAAATGGATTAATCAATTTCGATTTAAATAAGGAATATTCCCAAATGAAGTTCGTTCATTTGTCCTCCCAAAAAATATATGCGGTGTAATTGTATTCATTTTTCTTTACAATGTTGCCATCACAATCACTTAAAAATACAGCATTGCAATCTTATTAACTCCCTGTCAACATAATTCAAGGTATCACTATGACAGAGAATCAATATACTCGCAGATGAAAAAAATCAATCATGATGAGTATTTAGAATGGTGGAGGATAACAATAGCGAACTCACTCAGCTTGCAGAAAAGAAAAATGACATGATCTCCATGCTTGAAAGTAATCGACAAGTTAAAAGAAGAGCTTCTTCCATTTCTTAACTTTGATTGCTAACGTCCGAAATTCTACATCGTCTCATCAATATAATCAATGTAAAAGAAGACGGCACACCGGTTATTCATTACCGATTTGCCGCCCCGACATTTGTATAGAAGCATGATTTCCCCTTATCGGGAGCCTGCTTCTTCTTTTAAAATCATCTGCGATACTACCTCAACATGTGCTGAGTTGACAGTGAATACAAAAGGATAAAACTAGGAGTAGCACTTGCCATAATTTTATTGTACATAAAGAAATAAGCCACCTTTATAGCAACTTAAGGTGGCTTATTTCTTTTCTGATCAAAATCGTGTAGCTAAGTGATAATCACCCCAAGCTATTACTTGTGACCGGCTGATGGGGTGATTACCTTCATCCTTAATATTAAGCTGGCCGCTCTTCATCGGCAATTGCTTGGCTATTGATATTACCAGTACCTATACCCTTATCATTATTATATCTTTTTAGAGAGCATCTTCCAACTCTTCTTCAGAGTAGCCGAAAGTGTAATCTTCATCTTTTCCATTTGAAGCCCAGATTTGAGCGGCATCATAAACGCTTTCGTCTAAATCTTCGTCATCATCTAAACCATATCTGCAATTTGCGCAGTACATATCACTAAAAACGTATTTCTTAGTTAGAGGTTCTCCACATTGTGGACAAGGTGGAGTCTCACCAGTAAATGCGTTTTCCTCTTCCCAACCTTTCCCTTTAGAAATATCTAATTATCCCATGTTGATACCCTCCCTCTTTAATTAACCTCAATCGCTTCATCAGTTTCGCCATCGGTTTCTTGCATTACCTCATTTTCAGTAGCTGCTTGGGTAGTATTGTAATTCTTTATGCCTTGTATAAGTTCCTTTTTGGCTGATTCAACTTCGGCAGTTGAGATGGCTTTTTCCTGAGCCAAGTAGTCAATTATTTTTCGCACACTGACTGTAAGGGCAATACCTCCGGCAAAAGCAACACCAACCCAAGGAAAAATCCTTTTTTCTCCGGATTTAACTAGTAGTTCGACAAGTTTTTCGGGACCACCGCATTCCTTTGCCATTTTAGATAGTTCTGCGTAATTCCATGCCATAGTTTTCCGCTCCTTTGATAATTATAAAGTAGACGTTTATGTTCACATTAGCTACAATCATTTTAAACATTAATGTCCGCAAATCGGGAGGAGAAGGTAATGGGGAACAAAAAGGCTCGGAAAGTACCTATCAACAAAGAGCGTTTTATTGAAGTACTAAAACATAGAAGCTGTAGTATTAGGAAACTCGGCGAAGCCTATGAGGAAATCGAACGTACAGAAAAAACAATACGTCGATGTTTAGATGATGGGGAAATGCCGCCGGATTTGCTGGATAGGATTGCGAAATATCTTGATGTTCATCCAGACTATCTGTCAGGTGCATATGATGAAAAAGCTGACAAAATTGAAAATGAGTATTTACTCGCTCTTACTCGTTCTTTCATAAAACCAGAAAAATATCCGTACCTCTTAAAAGCCAAAAGCGCTATAAGTTATAAAACATATTTCGAGAATATTCTTACCATGAACGATATCACAATGGAGCTATTCCAAACACTTCCACCGGAGAAGCGTATAGTGTTCCGTCAAGATGTATTTGGCAATTAAAAAATGCTGTTTACGGCAGTATGTTTTTTGAATGTAAGAAAGCCGAAAACATACAAGGAATGAATAAAAACTTGCATATTTTCGGCTTATGATAACTTTGGATATTAAACTAAAGCCCCCGTTAGCGTAAGTACATTCCTTCACAAACCTGAAAGGAAGCTGCCAATATGATAGCTCCGTTCAGGTTGTTTCTTTGGGCTTATATTTGATTTTTTAATCTATTTCCCATTAGTTCTGACATTTGTTTCGAATTTGGACTTCCTTCATTTTGTAAATTATTAATAATGTTAATATAATCAGTTTCATTACGATTCTGGCTTAATTTATAAGCAGCCTGGACTTCTGCAACTTTAATCTTAAAACCAACGATCCCTTTTAGTTGATTTTCTAAGAGCTCAGGAGAAAGTTTATCCCATAAAACTGGATTTTCACGATCTTGTTCATATTTTTTCAACATTCCTGTTAATTCTTCTATTAGTTCATCTTTTTCTAAAATACTTGCTTTTCCATACATATGGATAGCCTGATAATTCCAAGTTGGAACATTTTCGTGCGAATACCAGGAAGAAGAAATATAAGCATGCGGTCCCTGAAACATAACAAGTACATCTTCACAGGTTTCAAATGTTCTCCACTGAGAATTTCCATAAGCCATATGTCCAGTAAGATAGTAATCGTCACCTTTTTTCTTTAATACCAAAGGCAAATGGGTGGCAATTGGTTTCACTTGTTCTGTTGTAATAATCGTGGCAAAAGAGTTTTTTTGAACAAAATCCAAAATTTCATCAACATTTGTGACCCTAAAATATTTTGGTATATACACCATAATCCACCTTTCAAAAATGTTATAGAATTGATTTGGTCATTATAAAGTCAATTTGCTCTTCATCACCCATATTAAAAGAGTGGGCTCCAGTTTGAACAAATCCCATTTTCTTATAAAAAGCAATGGCATTTTCATTTTTTTCCCATACGCCTAGCCATATTTTCTTTTTATTGCGTTCCATCGCAATTTCCATAGATTTATTTAGTAGGGAATTTTAAGTCACAGTGACAACCCGAAATTTGTCGATAAATATAGGTATATCTGTATCTATCCTACGCAAATGGATTAATCAATTTCGATTTAAATAAGGAATATTCCCAAATGAAGTTCGTTCATTTGTCCTCCCAAAAAATATATGCGGTGTAATTGCATTCATTTTTCTTTACAATGTTGCCATCACAATCACTTAAAAATACAGCATTGCAATCTTATTAACTCCCTGTCAACATAATTCAAGGTATCACTATGACAGAGAATCAATATACTCGCAGATGAAAAAAATCAATCATGATGAGTATTTAGAATGGTGGAGGATAACAATAGCGAACTCACTCAGCTTGCAGAAAAGAAAAATGACATGATCTCCATGCTTGAAAGTAATCGACAAGTTAAAAGAAGAGCTTCTTCCATTTCTTAACTTTGATTGCTAACGTCCGAAATTCTACATCGTCTCATCAATATAATCAATGTAAAAGAAGACGGCACACCGGTTATTCATTACCGATTTGCCGCCCCGACATTTGTATAGAAGCATGATTTCCCCTTATCGGGAGCCTGCTTCTTCTTTTAAAATCATCTGCGATACTACCTCAACATGGCTTGAGAGGACAGAATGAATGTCATTTGAACCTGCCAGTTCTCGGAAACATATCTACTGCGTTTTTGGGGCTATCGGTAGACGGAAACATATCCACTCAGTCAAATTACCTTCACTGGACGAACCACGCTGTCATCTTCATCATTAATCAACTTTCCTTCTAAATATTTATCAAATATTCCAAGAGAAAGAAAGGTAACAACTCCGTCATTATTTTAAATTTCCAATTCTATTGGCTTTGACGAAAGGAAAATCAAATGCACTTTTATATCCTCATCCACACCGATAAATTCCTTTACTTTCTAAGGTTCTGAAAGTATTATGTCATATCTCTGCCTGCAACGATCATAATACCCATATAACATCAAAATCACCATAATATATTTCCCAATCACCGAAAATCCTTTGGTATTTTACATCTTTTTCATTAATCTTTTTAGAGTATGGGATAGGTTTGTACGTAACGAGGATTAGCATAATAGGGCGGTCTAGGTCCTATTAACGGCATTGACCACGTGTAAGGGTTGTTATTATAGAGCATCTCTACTTTTTCATCTAGAAAATTCACTAGTAATAATTTGACTTCAGGGCTATATTGAAACAAGCGAATAACCTCCTCTTAAATTTACCTAATACACCTTATTCAGCAACCTCTTATAAAGAGCAAGTACTTCTTTCATAAAGCTTTAAACAATTTTGGATTGGAACATGCACTAGGTACGCCCATGCAACATAATGTAAAATGGTATTTTCTATTAATGCAAGGAGGTCTCCAATGAAACAGTATGAGCAAAAAAATCAGAAGAGAATCACCGATGGAAATTATCCAATATATCCAAATTACGGGGTAATAACTCGCTATGAAGAAATTCCGATTAATGTCCCTGAACAACGTCAACTTCGACAACCGGGCGTTGAAAAACTGATGGTTCCCCGGCCTATTATTGAAAATCCAGAGTACAGGGGAAGCGGGAAATTAACAGGGAAAGTCGCCCTCATCACAGGTGGGGACAGTGGGATCGGAGCAGCTGTAGCAATTGCGTTTGCTAAAGAAGGTGCTAGTGTTGCCATTTCCTACTTGGATGAACATGAAGATGCAAGCAGAACAAAAGCACGGATCGAACAACTCGACCAGCGTAGCATTTTATTGCCAGGTGATGTCCGAGAGAAAATTCAATGTATCTCCATCGTGGAACAAACGATCCAATCATTCGGACGATTGGATATTCTTGTTAACCACGTGGGTATCCAGTTCCAGCAGCCAAGTTTACTCGATATCACTGACGAGCAATTCGATGACACCTTTAAAGTTAATATCTATTCTCATTTTTACACAACTAGAGCAGCGCTTCCCTATTTGAAACCAGGCAGCTCAATTATTAATACATCTTCGGTTACGGCTTTTAAAGGTCCTTCACAATTGATTGATTACACATCAACGAAGGCAGCGAATATTGGCTTTACTCGTGCTTTGGCCAATAATCTTATAGATAATGGAATTCGGGTCAATGCTGTAGCACCAGGATCAACCTGGACTCCACTCCAACCGTCAACATATTCTGCAGATCAGGTCGCTATATTAGGTTCCAGTAATCCGATGCGGAGAATGGCCCAACCATTTGAGCTTGCGCCAGCATACGTCTATCTTGCCTCTGACGATTCCAGATTTGTTACTGGCCAAACCATTCATGTTAATGGTGGAGAGCTAACATCATCATAAGAAACTATTCGACCAGTAAGATTAGTTAATCTTGATGCTTGATAAATTCCATTAAATAAGTTAATAATTGTGGGTACAACTTGTCAGTTCCTTGGTGTTAGGGATTAAGTGTTGCGTGTGGTAACCCCACTTTTAATCTAAAACTATGGGGGTGGCAAGTTTTTTGCATTTATAGCCCTTTAAATCAAGGATTATTAACTTTTTTAATATAAAAGTTTTGACATTACGGTATGTTATAAAGGAGGCGAATTATGATTCTCTCTAAATTTGTAGACGAACTACCCATCCCACCTATTTTAAAACCTCGATGGAAAGATCAGTTTTATACTTATTACGAAGTAAATATGACTGAATTCAGTCAATCACTTCATAGTCAGTTAAATGACTCAACTGTTTGGGGGTACGAAGGTGGATATCCAGGACCTACAATTGAAGTCGAAAGTGGAGAAAAAGTGTTTATTAAATGGATTAACAATCTTCCTGATAAGCATCTTTTTCCAATCGATTATACGGTTCATGGGGCTCATCGGGACGTGCCTGATGTAAGAACAGTCGTGCACGTACACGGTGCTTGTGTTGAATGGGAAAGCGATGGCTACCCAGAGGCTTGGTTTACAAAGGGATTCAAACAAGTGGGGCCATATTTTAGAAAGCAAATCTATCGATATGATAATTGTAATAATGCTTGCACGCTGTGGTATCATGACCATACGATTGGGATTACGAGGCTAAATATTTATGCAGGTTTGGCAGGATTTTATCTTATCAGGGAAAATCGGGAGCGTTCATTGAATTTACCGAGTGGAAAATATGAGATTCCTCTTATGATACAAGACAAGACATTTAATGAGGATGGTTCTCTTTACTACCCGAAGCAACCGGAAAAACCGATTCCTGAATTAGAAATGTCGATTATTCCTGAATTTATTGGGGATACGATTCTAGTAAATGGTAAAGTATGGCCTTATTTAAAAGTGGAACCACGTAAATACCGATTTAGGCTTTTAAACGGATCCAACACTCGTTTCTATAGGATTAAGCTTGATTCTGAACAACTTATGTATCAAATTGCGACTGATGGAGGACTGCTAGAATATCCAATTGGTATCAAGGAAATCATGTTAGCCCCTGCAGAAAGGGCAGATGTAATCATTGATTTTACCAACTTAGAAGGGAAGAATATTATCATGAAAAATGATGCCCCCGCTCCTTTTCCAGGGGGGATCAAACCGGATCCAAATACGGTTGGTCAAGTGATGCAATTTAGAGTAACTCTTCCTTTATCAAGTGTTGACACTAGTACAATTCCGGCTTATATGATACCTGTTCCAAAAATAAAGGAACAGTCAGTTACGAGGATAAGATACCTAACATTAAATGATAATATGGATCAGTACGGTCGTGAATGGATGCTATTGGATAATAAACCATGGGATGCACCCATATCAGAAAATCCAAAATTAGGGGCAACCGAAATATGGTACCTCATCAACGTAACTGATGATTCACACCCAATTCATCTTCACTTAATTGATTTTCAAATACTTGACCGAAGAAATTTCGATGTTGATAAGTTTAACAAGGAGAAGGTTATCGAATATACAGGTCCGGCAATGCCACCGGAACCACAAGAACGAGGATGGAAAGATACCGTTCGAGCTAATCCGAAGCAAGTTACTCGAATAATCATGCGGTTCGGACCATTTACCGGGTTATATATATGGCACTGTCATATCTTGGAGCACGAGGATTATGAGATGATGAGACCGTATATTGTTATCCGATAATAATCGATGGCTCGAGAGGACAGAACGAATGTCTTTCGAGCTGTCGGTTCTTGGAAACATATCCACGACATTTTTTACACTATCGGTAGGTAGGAACATATCAATCAATTTTCCATTTTTTGAGAAACATGATATGAGGGAATATATCCATCTTAAGCTAAATTTACATAAATCTTATCACATATTAACTTAATCACGCTCCTAAATTTAAGTATTATCACTACTCATTTTTCTAGTGAAAACTATAATTGCTATAGACATAACTATAACAGCATATCCAATTACCCACCATAAATGTGGGAATATATGATGATAGTCACCTGAAATTGCAGCCCGTCCTGCATCAACAGCATGTGCAAAGGGAAGCAATTCAGCAATTTTCTTAAAGGGTCCTCCAACAAGGGCAAGATCAAACCAAGTACCTGAAAGCCATGCACTTAAATTTGTCAGTAAAGCTCCGCATACGCCACCTACCTGCTTATCGGTGAACAAACTGCCACAAAGTAATCCAATAGCAATAAACAGTATTGCAGCTGGAACTAAAACTATAACTGCTAGTAAAACATTTAAACTAATTGTCAATCCAAGAAAGAATGCAACAGCAAAGCACACTCCAACCTGTAAGATTGCCATGGGTAGTAAGGGGAGTGTGTACCCAAATATGAAATTACTGGACATAAGCGGAGATGTGAATAAGCGTAACATCAATGAACTAGTTCTGTCTTTTGCAATCAACATGCCGGAGAAGAGTGAAATAAATGATAGTCCGAAAACAGCAATTCCAGGAGTCAATTGTTCAATTACAAATAGCTCTACAGGAACATTCGATTGAATAGCAGAGAGTAACAAGAGTAAAATAACGGGAAAGCCTATGCCAAAAGCTAAGTTAAGTTTATCCCTCAAAATTTCTTTACTATTCCTCGTAGCCAATGCTAATGTCTTCATACACTAGCCCTCCCTTCTCCTGCAATGGCAATAAAGGCATCTTCAAAACTTTCGGCGCTTGTTTTTTTAATCAGTTCGTCAGCTGTACCAACTTCTTTTAACTCTCCTTTTGTCATTATCCCTATACGATCTGACAAAGAGACTGCTTCCTCTAAGTAATGGGTGGTTAATATTATCGTGACCTTACCTTTCATTTTTTTAATAATAGTCCAAAGTTCTCTTCTTGCAATTACATCAAGTCCAAGAGTGGGTTCATCAAGAAATAATAACCGTGGTTCTGATATTAATGCCATTGCAATACTAAGACGTCTCTGCCAACCACCTGATAATGTTTTAGCTCGATCTTTTGCTATGTTAGACAGACCAAATGAAGAAATGATTTCATTTGATTTTTCTTTGGAATCTTTTCTATCATACCCATATATTCCGGTAATAAATTCAAGGTTCTCTCTAACAGTCAAATTTGGAGCGATTGCAGTTTCTTGAGGAGAAACATTAATTAATTCTTTTACCTTGAAAGCATCTGAGATAATGCTGTTTCCTAATACTAAGGCATCACCATTTGTTGGTTTTACAAGACATGATAACATTTTTATAGTTGTAGTTTTACCAGCACCATTTACTCCGAGCAAAGCAAATAATTCTCCTTGATTAACGCTTAGATTAAGAGCATTAACTGCAACTCTCTCCTTATATTTCTTTGTAAGATTTTCTGTTTGGATTGCTATCATTCCTCGCCCTCCTTATCTTTATTTAGCTTTTTGATTTCTTCCGCAAAAATTAAACTATCTTTTTCGTTATGCTCAGGATAAATTTCTTTTGATCTCCCATCAAGAATTGCATCTGCAATCTTGTCGAAAACACCCATCCGTTCAATTGCAATACCTTTTTGAGCGTCTGCAAGTAGTATCAATGTATCCCCAGATTCAATGCTAAACATATCACGCACTTCTTTTGGTATAACAATCTGTCCTTTAGGTCCTACTTTAACTGACCCCATGTATTTACCATCCTTTTCTTTATCACTCTTCATAACATAACCTCCAAATCATTTTTATAATTTTATCTACCAACTCGTTTTACTTGTATAACAAGTTATACTAATTATACTTATAAATAATTCCCTTGTCAATAATTATTTGAGTAGGCCGACATTCAAAGAGAGTTTTCTTCTCACTCGGCAGCCTTCTAATCTGAGTTATATTTCTATATCAATCTCAACATCCGATTTGAATTCAACGGTGAGTTTATCATCAAAAACTGTTACCTTTTCAATAAGCCGCCTTACTAATTGCTCATCATATTCCTCCAACTCGCAGGATTGCTCATTCAAGAAATCAGTCATTTCAGCGATTCGTTGCCTTTTTCCTTCTCGCTCTGCATTTTCAACAAGTGCTTTTTGCTTTAATTCTTGAAGTCGGTAAATTTCATCAGCAACATCTTCATAGTCATTCTTGGACTTTGCTTGGACAAGAAGCTGTTGTTGTAATTCTTCCAATTTGCTATCAATGTCATCAGTGATATTATCTTTTTCTTCATTAAATACAGTAGCTATGTTTTTCTGTAGCGCCTGGATGAAGGGTTCTTTGTTAGCCAAAAGTTCGTTAATAGCCTTAACCACTGCTGTCTGCAATGTTTCCTCGTTTATGGTAGGGGCAGTGCATTCAGACCCTTTTTCCTCCAAACGACTGACACATCTCCAAACAATAGACTTGTAACCTCGGTTATTCCAGTGTACTCGTCGGTAAATATCACCGCATTGCCCGCAGTAAACAATACTTGATAAGGCATACTTACTACTATAAACTCGCTTTTTACCGCCCTTGCCGCCGCGAAGATTTGCTCTTCGAACCATCTCTTCTTGAACCTGCATAAAAAATTCACGTGGGATGATAGGCTCATGGCTGTTTTCTACGTAATACTGGGGAACGATGCCGTTATTCTTGACCCGCTTTTTAGAAAGGAAATCAACTGTGTATGTCTTTTGTAGTAGGGCATCACCGATATACTTTTCATTCTGCAGTATCTTTTTCAGTGTTTCCGGTCTCCATTTTGCTTTGCCTGCTGCTGTAAGAATACCGTCTGCTTCAAGTCCTCTTGCTATCTGCAAAAGGCTGGCTCCCTCTAGGTACTCCCTATAAATCCGTTTAACAACTTTAGCACCCTCTGGATCAATCACTAATTGCTTGTTTTCATCCTTAGTGTAACCAAGGAAACGCTTGTGGTTGACTTGAACCTCACCTTGCTGATATCGATACTGAATACCTAGCTTAACGTTCTGGCTTAAGGACTGGCTCTCCTGCTGGGCAAGTGATGCCATAATGGTAAGTAGGACTTCACCCTTAGAATCCATGGTGTTGATATTCTCTTTCTCGAAGAACACAGCAATGTTTTTATCCTTTAACTGCCGGATGTACTTAAGACAATCCAACGTGTTTCTGGCAAATCGGCTTATTGATTTTGTGATGACCATGTCAATATTGCCTGCCATACACTCCTCAATCATGCGGTTAAATTCATCACGCTTTTTCGTATTGGTACCAGTGATACCGTCATCCGCAAAAATACCTGCCAATTCCCATTCCTTGTTCCTCTTAATATAGTTTGTATAATGCTCAATCTGAATTTCGTAACTTGAGGCCTGCTCATCACTATCTGTTGAAACTCGGCAATAAGCTGCCACTCGTATTTTGGGTTTACTCTCACTATTTTTATTATTTCCGATTCGTTTAATTGCTGGAATTACTGTTACATTCCTGCTAACTGCCACTGGTTACACCTCACTTTCTATCAAACTGTAAGCATATTCTGCCTGCTTATATGGATCGTCATATTTTTGTACCAGAGGTTTTGCTTTGAACTTTACAGGATAAGTCGTTTCCGGCACATCTTTGGGCTCCCATATCCTTCCGAGCTTTTCTGCTCGCTTTCGTTTTTCTAACCTTGCTTTTTCAAATGTCTCCTCATCAATAATTGGAGGGTAGAATTCATCGCCAAGGTAATGCTTGTTCTGCAACATCTTACTTACTGTGGCATGGTAGCAGTCTATCCCAGCTTGTTTAGCAGCATCCTTCAAAGAAAGTCCTGCCAAATATCCTGAATATAATTCTTTTACCTGCTCTGATGATTTTTCATCCACAACAGCCTTTCCATCTTCAATTCTATATCCATAGGGTGTGTGCCCCATCTAATTCACCAACCTTTCCTTCAATGTGATTCCACATTTTAATTCAAATCCGACTTCCTCTCGTGAAAGGACAATAATCTTCTCTACGTATTCTTCAAACAGCTCATCCCCATAGGATGTGAGCATTTTGGACTTAGTGGCAAACTTAAGTAAATGGTCAACCTCGTCTACTTTTGCAAAATTGCCATTGACAGAACGAGTAAGTTGATCCTTTTCAGCAAGAAGTCTTTCTCTTTCTGCTTCCAGTGAATTCTTTTCTTTATTAAAAAGAGCAGGTTCCAGATATCCTTTGGCCATTAAACCCGTCAACATCTGGCTCTGCTCCATGTTATTTTCAATCTTAGTCTCCAACTCTTCAATTCTGCGAAAACTTGCCGCATTGTTCTGGTTACGTAACCCATTCAAAAGTGGTCTTAATATGAATTTCTGACCGAAAATGAGTTTATTCATCATCGTGACAAATGCAGTCTTTATATCTTCATCTCGTATGAACTGCATGGAACATTCCGTTATATTGCTTATATGCTTACTGCAACACCAAGCAATGTATTTTCTTCCAGATGAATGAATCCGTCTTTTAAAGGTACTGCCACATTCCGAGCAGATGATTTTACTGGAGAAAGAATATCGGTTTAAATATTTGCTGTTGCGCTTTTCGATGCTTTTTTCCTTTGCTCTCTGATTGAGAACGGCATCTACAGCTTCAAAATCTTCATGGCTGATAATTGCCTCATGATGGTTTTCTACTAGATACATATCTTTCTCACCATAATTGGTGTGCCTATTAAAATGGCTGTCCGTATAAGTCTTTTGCAAAATAACATCACCAGTATATTTTTCATTAGTCAGAATCCCTCTAATCGTAGTAGCTGTCCAACGACCACCTCTTTTTGATGGGATACCCTTTTGATTAAGATCATTTGCAACTTTCTGTGTGCCTTTGCCCGATAATACCTCTGCAAAAATATACTTCACAACTTCAGCCTGCTTGGGGTTTACTATCATTTGACCGTCATTATTTTGATAACCATATGGCGGGTAGGAAATTTTAAAGGTTCCGTTTTGAAATCGTCTTTGAATGGCCCACTTCGTATTTTCTGAAATGGAAATTGACTCACTTTCTGCAAGCCCACTTAAAATGGAGAGCATCAACTCGCTTTCCATTGAACCCGTATTGATATTTTCCTTCTCAAAATAGATATGAACCCCAAGGCCTATCAGTTTTCGAACCATCTCCAAGCAGTCTGTAGTATTTCTCGCAAATCGGCTGATGGACTTTGTAATAATTAAGTCAATCCTTCCAGTTTCACAGTCTGATAACATTCTAAGCAGGTCAGAGCGGTTTTCCTTTTTCGTGCCACTGATTCCCTCGTCATAATATAAGCCTGCATATTCCCATTCTGGATTCGCCTTTATATAAGTCTCATAATGAGCCTTTTGCGCTTGCAAGCTGACTAGCTGTTCATTACTATCTGTTGAAACTCGGCAGTAGGCAACTACTCGTGTTTTTGGCTTAATAAAAGAGTTGGCTAGATTCCCTTCTATTTTCGTTATCTTTTTCATCCTCTCACCTCCTTCTTGGTAGGTCACATATTACCTCTGGAACCCTTATATATCAACGGTTTCAGGGCATTATCTCAGCTAAAAAGGGGGAGAATGTTTGGCGATTGAGTGCATCTATCTTGTTGAATTCTACTTCAGTTATTAAGCCTTTTTCGAGCATCTTTCTCAGCAATTTTTCTGCCTGAATATAATCAAACTCACGTTGTAACTGTTCCTGTGACACTCTCTTAAGTGCGGTGATGCTTTTGTCTATAACCTCATCCGAGATCTTCGTAACTTTTTTATCCTCGTGCTGATTCACTAGGAATCACCTCCTACCTAATAGCCGTGGGAACAGGTCGAAGTTGAGGATTTGTAGAATTTAATTAAATCAAGGCATAAAAAAAGAGCCTGCAAGGGAAGAACCCCCGCAGGCTAGATAAATTAATAGTTTAATATTTTATTTAGGAATCTCGATGATTTTTAACTCGCTCAATTTGTTAATCATACTTAATAAATGCATCCGTAAAGCCTGCCTTTTTAGCCTTGGCAAGCTGTGCCTCAGCATTTGCTTTATCCGAATATGCACCGATCTGCACACGGTAATATTTCTTTTTCACTGGTTCTGCTGGCTTATTTTCTGTGATTAGTAATTTCTTCACATCCGCTCGAAAGGTGTCCATACTCTTCCCATGTTTAGGGAACCAGTGCATCACATCCCCATGGTTACTGGCAATGCCTCGTTTATAACCTTCGCTGTGACAGATGATATCTTTTTCGCTAAATCCATAGAGTTTGCAAAGATGTACACAAAGCTCCACAGCTTCCTTGTAAACAGCAGAAAAATACGAGGCATCGGTCAATCCGTCCTCGCAAATTTCAAATCCAATATGAGTATTGTTCGCAGCTCCGCCAGCATGCCAACCTCGGTGATTCCAAAGTAATGTTTGATAGGTAGCAATGGAACCATCTGCTAATTTACCAATGAAGGCATGGACACAGACTTCACGCCCTCCAGGTTTGTCTTGATTCCAATGGTTGTTATACTGGTTCTTTCCTAGCAAGCCATCGTCTGGGCCAACGTAGCGCTTCAACCATGGGTTGTTTGCACCAGTCGAGTGAACCATAATACCCTTTGGCGTTATGATTTTACCCGCTTTATAGCAGGCATTGTTCGTAAGTAATAGTTTGCGTAACTTCATTAAAATCACCTCTAATCAAATATTAAGTCAATCATCTTCCACCACCAGGCTTAGGCGGTTCCCCATCACGTCCATGTAGTTGCTGTAAAACCGATTTTAGGTTTTCTGGAATAGGCAGTCCAATATGTCCAGCGTTCTCTAAAATGGATACTCCTTCATTACTTAGGTAGAAAAAGATTACTGCTGTTCGTAAAATGCCACTATTTTCTCCAATACTAACCAAAATTTGTGTATCGATAATATGAGCGATGCCTACCATTATAAAGATGAGTACCTTTTTGAAAATCCCCTTAGCACCGATTTCGCTACACAGTTTTTTGTTTGCAATTGCACAAAAGACACCTGTCAGGTAGTCAATGATCACAAAGGCTACCAGTGCATAGAGAAATCCGTCATAACCGCCGAGAAACCACCCAAGAAATCCACCGACTGCGGCAATAGCCAGCTGTATCCAATTCCAAATTTCTTTCATTAAAGACACCTCCGTTTCGTGTATTTCCATATAGAAAAGCGCCCCTGCAAATGACAAGAGCGCTGAATTTTATTTTTACATTATTTTTATTAGGTCATGAATTTGTTGCATCACATCTGCCCTAGGCCTTCCTGTACCAATAGGTAGCCATGTGACAGATGGTATATCGAACGCATGGGAAGAATCAAAACTATTAATTATCATAATAATCGCATCAATAGCTTTACGCATTTCAACGATATGGAATGGCCAATTCTTAACAGTGGTCTTTCTTGCGATGATCTCCTCTTTCCAAGTTGCAGGGGACATATTGTAATAGCTACGTACCCTGTTTATAGCAGTTCGAAGCGTCTTAATATGCGCTGCCTTTACATGTGTCACATTAGCGGTGATGATTTCAAAAGGTAATGCTAAAATCGTGAAGGTACGAACAACTTCTGTGCTTGCTGACTCGATATCACTGTCAAGGCAACGAAAAGTAACCGTATGATTTCCTACAGAAAGCGGTTCAGCTTGGTAAATTGTCTTGACCCCATTACCAAGATAGCCGCTTACAGAAAACCGCTCAGGATTGTCTACGCTGTTTTGCCATGAACCAGAGTCAATCCTTACCTCCACTATTTGTGTTTGTCCATCTGGTTCAATTCCTGTTGTGATCATAAAACGTGGTGTAGCATTATAAGTAAAATTGCCAGACATTGGACAGTCCACTATCGGTGCTACAGGCGGGCTGTTTTTCTTTACCGCGTTACTAACAACATAGGCAGACACTGCATCAAGTGCATCTGTGACGCTGATTCGATAACGAGTATATCTACCGGCAACCTGTGAGGCATTTACCTGAAGAGTGCCTGAAGTCGCATTGGAAATAACTGTCGTCAGTGCTTCATAAGCAGACCAATTTAGTCCATCTATCGAAGTGGCCTGTTGAATAACATATTGCTTGATGGAGCTGGTTCCAGGTACCGTTCCACTCCACGAAAGGTTTATTGTATTTACTTCATAGATAGGAGGGTTTGCGGCAAAAATAGTCGGCGGTATTGGTAGTATGTTTTTACGAACAGTATTACTGGTAATAGTCCAGCCTGAGTAAAAATCCTCTCCAGCTGTACCACGGGTTCTTATTCGGAACCGACGATAATGACCACGTGTAGCAGGTGGACTGACATTTAAAATACTGCTTGTTGCAGAAGTATTGACTATCGCCAATGCCAACCAAGCACCCCAATTGCTATTATCTGGCGAATCACTATATTGTATTTCGTAGGAAGTGATGGGATTACCTGCGCCACCAGCTGCTCCACTCCACGAAAGAGTAACGTTTCCTTCAGATAATGTTGCACTTACCGTGCAGGCAGTCGGTGCTGCACAGGCAGTGATGTTGCAATAAATGCTATTACTGATTTTCTCTATTGAGTAAACATCAAATGTGTCAATTGTCCAAATACCAAATTGTGTATATGTTCCTGGGGTCCTCGATACAATTGGATTATAGCTACCACCGCTTGCTGCCAATGTCAACATGGTCAACACATTCCACGCACTCCATGTGCTGTTATCCGTGGATGTGCGACTGGCAATTTGATACCCCTTAATTGGACTGGTACCGCTAGACGCTCCGCTCCAAGTAAGTGTGATAGTCTCATTACTATATGCCGCAGGGGAGGCAACAGCAGTCGTTGCTGGCTTTGGTACCGTATTCCTGCGGACGCTGTTTGTGGATACTTTCCAGCTAGAGTAATAACTAGCTCCTGCTGTACCACGGGTTCGTACACGAAATCTTCGGTAATTACCTCGCGTTGAGGGCGGTGCTACTGATACACTGCCACTTGATGCTGTGGTGGTCACAGTTGTCAGAGCAGTCCATGCTCCCCATGTGATGTTATCGGCAGAATCACTATATTGAATCTCATAACTAGAAATCGTATTATTGATGCCCCCAGAAGCACCACTCCAAGAAAGAGTCACATCCCCTTCCGCAAGTGTCGGGGAAACCGTACAAGATGTCGGGGCTCCACAAGCCGTAGTAAGCAATGGAGCACTTAGTACCGTATAGCTTGAATTGGTAATCACACCAGAGGATAATGGTAATCGTCCATCAGATACCACTTTGAATGTGACTGGCTGGGTTGCATTACCTGTAGTAGAAGCACAGGTCACCGAAACATATCTAATCCTTGGTGTGGTCCCTTCCCAGTTATCTCCGTCTGCCGCTTTAATACGCACTTGTGAAGAAGATCCATTTACAGTCATAGTGCAAAGCAATGCATAACCACTACGAATAAAGGAACCTGATGAACCTAACGCAGCGGATATGGTGAAGTTGTATGTCATCTGGCTATTATTAGGTCGGCTTTTAGTATAAGTAATCGTGTAATAAACGGTCGGGCTGGAACCCGCCTGCAGAGTGATTACACAAAAGAAAAGCTGTGGAGATTTGACTCCCCCTACCGGGTTCCCCAACGGTCTCCATCTCTTGCCGTGATTGCAGAGTGGCAAGGAGTACAAAGAGCCATCAGATTACTTCTATCGTGAGTCCCTCCTCTTGCAAGAGGAAGAATGTGATGGACTTCATTTGCTGGGGTTAGCTTTCCTTGTCGTTTACATTCCTCACAAAGAGGATGAGCTGCAATGTAGCGGTCACGTATTCTTTTCCAAGCACGACCATAACGCTTACGGGTTGCTGGGTCACGGTCATACTTTTCATACCGTGCGGCTTCCTTCTTGCTATGCTCTTCACAAAAGCGCTTGTCGGTTAGCTCTGGGCAACCAGGGTAAGAGCACGGTCGCTTAGGTTTCTTTGGCATACTGCACCTCCTTTTGCCCATAGAAAAAGCCCTCGCAGGAGAAATGCTCCCGTGAAGGCTTCTGTTTATTAATATTCCATACTACCATTATATAACTTTCACTACGGACAAACAGTGTCATCGTATGCCAAACTGTGCCAAAGTGTGCCAACTTTATATGGGTATTCGGATTATCTTATGGAACTATTACTTTACTGGTAATAGAAACACAAAAATGCTTTTTTTGAATTCAAGCATTTTTGTGAAAATTAGTTATTCGAATGTAACTTTAACAATATCTGGTTCTCTTCCTTGCTTAGTAAAAACGATATCAGCCTCGTAGTCATCCTTCCATTTCACAGATATTTTGTCGGGCAATTTTGTTTTCACAACGCTTTTATTATCATATTTAATTCTAATTGTAGGGTCGGGGAAGTCCTCTATTCTAACAACCTCAATTGTGTTTATATTGTTAGGCGAATGACTGACCGTTAATTGAGTCTCTTTGGGTTGCGTAAAAAATAACCATGCTGGTATTATAACAACTATAAGTCCTATTATAATTACAGCAAAGAAACAACCAATTCCAGTTAAAAATTTCGTTTTTTGTGCATTCACAAGATGATCGTCATTTTCATTACACATCCGTTCTATCTCCCTATTAATTTTTGTGTCCTTCTATATAATCAGATATAGTTAGTTGATTCTCTCCACCACCATCATAATTGGAAAAACCATATTTATTGTTGGGAGTATATTTATTATATTCTATATCTAAATCGTGAAGAATTCGATGGATATATACAACGGGGGTTGAGTCATAATTCTTTAAACTGATTTCAGCTAATTGTATAATTCGTTCAAAATCTAATCCCATAGAAGGAGGATAGGAATCTTGATTATTTAAAAATTGTTCAATTTCACTCGACATACTTTCCTTGGTTGATTTCATATTATCCCAATCTATATTTTTGTATTTCTCATTAGACGTTATTCCATTAAAAACTTCATGATATTTTACAATAAAATTCGATAACTCCTTATTTGAAATTTTTCTAGGGTCTTCATCATCATGTATCTTATTGTCTTTCTCATTGTAACTACTTACTTCTTGATTTCCATCTGTATTTGTTATATTTCTTGAGTCTTTTCCTTCTGTATCGCTAGAGTGCTCCATACCATCTTCTTGTTCCAAGGCACTATTTTCATTAGTTATGTCGTCTAATTGATTACTACCTCCCATATAGCTTTTAGTAGTAGCAAAATCTTCTTTACTTTCTGTGATTTTTTCAAGTTCAGTTTGATCCCTGACTAATTTAGTATCATCAGATGGATTGCTACATGACGATATTCCAATTATTAAAATAATTGCAAGGGTTGCGACAATAAAAAATCTACTTTTTTTCATTAGTACAACTCCATTCTTTTTAATGTGCTATTAATTTCATTTTATCACAGTGATTAAAAACTCTTTATCTAATTTAAAATTTGTTAGAAATTTATTTGAACAATATATGGAATTAGATTATTGGGGAACAAATATTAAATAAATATTGCTACAAGGACTAGCAAATAAAGTTATCCGCTAGTCCCTTTGCAATCGAACCAAGTAAAAAGTAGAAATTTGGGTATGAACTTTTAATCCCTTTCCACACTATTCTCCGACTATCCTTTTTTATTTCGGCACCTTTAAATGTTGCAAAGCGGATGAATGGAGTCTATGCACGGTTCTCATAGAAACATTAAGATTGACACAGATTTCTTCCCAGTTAAGAAAGTTAATGTATCGGTAGCGAAGAATCAGCTTCTCATCCACATTTTCCATCTGGTTAATTGCTTCACGAATATCTGATTTCAGCTTTATTAATCGTTCCACCTCTTGTTGTATCTGTTGCTCCAAATCTACTATTCTAATCACATATTTTTCAAAAGGTGGATCAGTACTTTTTGTTTTACTGACTTTTTCCTCAAGAACAGGAGATGAAACACTTCTTGAGAGTTCCCTTAGATTTTGCAACTCCTCAAGATCGGAATTAATTAGCTCATTTAAGCGATAAGCTTGTTTCAAGAATTCCTTTGCCGTCATCGCACCACCTCCTCATGTAGCTTTTGAATTAGCATCTCAGGATCGAGGGATGTCAGGGTAGTGAAATACCCGGAATGAAAGAAACGCTCAATCTCACCTTTCGTATATCTAGCAGAATCATTGCGAGGGTATTTTGCTAGTCTTTTCAGAGCAAAACGATAATCCTTGACCGCCTGTAGAATAATGGCATTTGCCAGTTTATCAAATGCATCCATCATACAACACCCCTCGCTTTCCCCAGATTTGCTTTGACAGCGTTAATAAGATCGGACTGTGTCTTTTCCTTTCGTTTCAAGGCCCTCATCACATCTTCATCAATCGTGCCTTTTGTAATAATGTGATGGATAACTACGGTTTCATTTTGACCTTGTCTCCAAAGTCTCGCGTTTGTTTGCTGATAGAGTTCCAGACTCCAAGTAAGTCCAAACCAGATAAGCGTTGAACCACCACTTTGTAAGTTAAGGCCGTGTCCCGCAGATGCAGGATGGATAACCCCCACAGAAATATCGCCGTTGTTCCAATCCTTGATATCCTTGGAAGTCTTAATTTCTCTGACATTGAATCTTGTCTTAATACGCTCTAAATCGTGATTATACCAATAGGCAATAAGCACAGGTTTGCCGTTAGCACCTTCAATTAAATCCTCAAGAGCATCTAGCTTGCGGTCGTGGATAATATGAGAGTTTTTATCATCATCATAGATAGCACCATTTGCCATTTGCAGGAGTTTGCCAGAAAGGACGGCTGCATTCATGGCATCTATTTCTTCATCAGCAAATTCAAGAACCATCTCTTCACGAAAGTGATCATATACGGATTGTTCCTTGCCATTCAGATACACGGGCACTTCATTGATAACGCACTCTGGCATTTTCAGAAAATCGACTGATTTCATGGAAATGGTGATATCCGAAATGAGCCGATATATGGCATCTTCAGCACCTGGCAATGGTTTATATGAAAATACGATTTGCTGATTACGTTTATCCGGTGTAAAAAAGGAATTGCGGTAGTGAGTTATGTATCTGCCGAGTCTTTTACCCATGTCAAGAATACGAAACTCTGCCCACAAATCCATTAACCCATTACTGGAGGGTGTACCCGTAAGACCCACGATCCGTTTTGCCCTCGGCCTTACTTTTAGTAAACTTTTAAATCTTTTTGCACCATAGGATTTAAAGGATGATAGCTCATCTATTACCACCATGTCATAGTCAAAAGGGATGCCACTTTTGTTTACCAACCAGTCCACATTTTCTCTATTTATAAGATAGACACTTGCAGGTTTTCTAAGAGCCGCCAATCGCTCCTGTTTTGTGCCGATGGCTACCGAAAACTCCAGTCCTTTTAAATGCTCCCACTTATTTATCTCAGCTGGCCAAGTATCCCTTGCTACTCGAAGTGGGGCAATGACCAGAACCTTTCCAATTTCAAAACTATCAAGACATAAATCAAATATAGCCGTTAGAGTAATGACGCTTTTGCCAAGACCCATTTCTAAAAACACCGCAGCGATGGGATGCTTAAGTATGAAGTTCGTTGCATAGGTCTGATATTTATGAGGATTGTATTTCACCAAGTATCCCTCCAATCTGCTTAACATCATCAATGACATAGCAGGTAAAGCCTAACTTCTGTAATTGCTTTATTCTTCTAATCTGTAACAGGCGAGGTTTCTTTCCGGGAGCCTTTAATTCCACAAAAGCCATCTTCCCATATGGTAAAAGCACTAGGCGGTCTGGCATCCCATCTAAACCCGGACTAACAAACTTCGCCGCAATGCCTTCCATCTTTTTTACCTCAGCCACCAGTTTCTTTTCTATATTTTTTTCAAGCATAAATACCTCCCATATAAAAAGGCTCGGAACAAGAAAACAACTTTGACCCAATTTTCCTATACGCGCGCGTATGCGTGTATGCACAGGCTACTATTACTTCTTTTTACTATTTATAAATAAATAGGATACTTCTTGTTCCACTTGTTCCGAACCGTTGATTTTCCTTATCATTACTAACTTTAGGGAAAGAACCAGTATGGGAACAAGGTAAGGTACAACTTAGCGTTGTTCCTCGACTCGGGAATAAGCTCGTTGCTTTCCGTAGACAGGAAACGTCACAACACCATTCTTGTTCCCAGTGTACTTGTTCCACTCACTGATCTTTCTCATAATGGCACCGATGGCATAGGAATCTGATGGTTTTAGCATTGATGCCTCTTTACCGAAACACTCACACCAAATTTCCATATTGCAAACAAGGGTTCTTTTTACTGTTCCAACACGGGTGCCGCCGCCAAATTCGCTACCGCCGAGGAAATTTCTACGCTCGTACAAAGACATTGTGTCCCAATCATCCGGTAAGAGCGTATCCAAGTAGGTACGAACCAGTCCTTCTCGTTCATCTGTTTCCATAGCATCTGCCTGTTCACTGGTTGCCATGGTTACATCATCACCTTCAAGGTAGAGTTTTTCGCCCTTCTCATAAAGAACTAGAGCCTCTGCCCAAATCTGCTGTACTTCCTCTTTGGTCATCTGCCAAGCTTTCTTTCTACTGTTACCGCTAATGCGGACTGGCCAAAATCTGCGGTTACCCGTAATATCCCGAAGAAATCCGCTTTCTGCATTGGTAGAACCCACAATTACGCATTGACGGGGATGGCTTTCGACGTTGACCCCATAACTGGCACGGTACTTATCATCCGCCCTCGAAATAAAGGACTTCACAATCTCCACATCCGTCTTACGCATTCCTGCAAGCTCACCGAGTTCCAACAACCAATATCCTTGAAGTTTTTCAGCACCTGATTTATCTTTCATATCCGTAATGGTCAAACTGTCTGAAAACCAATCTCCGGCAAGCTTAGCAAAGAAGGTTGACTTACCGATACCTTGAGGACCGTTTAAGATTAGAACACTATCAAACTTTGTACCTGGTCTATAAATACGGGCTACCGCCGCAACCATCGTTTTGCGAATAGTTGCCTTTGTGTAGGAATTATCCGTTGCACCGAAATAATCAATTAGTAGATTATCTACTCGACTAATTCCATCCCATTTTGGCAGGGAGTCCAGATACTCCTTAACAGGATGGTAGGCTCGTTCAGCCGCTACCGCTAACACAGCATCCTTGGTCTTGGTAGGAGAATAAACTCCGTATTTGCTGCTTAAGTACACCTTAAGAAGGGCATTGTCCGAATCATTCCAACCAGCCTTGATCTGTTCCCAAGGCAGACCACCTTTGGCATCTATACCATCACGGTGGCAGTTGAAAGCGATATGCTGTAAATCTTCATCATGACGAATAATCAAGACGATGTTACCCAGTGTGTCTTTTATCCGACCTTGCTTATCTAGTTCCAAACCTGTCTGCCAATCCTCATCACTAAACTCTTCTTCAGCCTGAGCCTTTCTTTCCTTTGCAAACTCAGCTTTTACCGCTTCATCTTTTATAGCAAACTCGCACATTGCCACAAAAGACGGCATCCTGCCAGGAGCCGTAGTAGTGGAAGCTCTATCATCTAAAGAGCCGAATTTATGAATACGAACGAGATCAAAAGCATTGAGGAGCAGGCCGCTTGCTGGGTCGGTGGCATGGTGGCTGTAAGCGAATTTATCATCATAAATTATTACACCCGCACTACTGTCAGCTGGAATATAGTCATAGCGCCCTTCCATAGCAGATGCTTCATAAACTGTACCTAAGAATTTCTCTATTGCTTCACGAACGGAATAGGCGCGACAGAAAGTTCCTACCACACCTTCCTTTAAAAGAGGATCTGCTTGTTCTTTAAGACTGCGATTAATAACTTCAGACTGCCTGCTTGATACGGGCCAAGTTGTTGTATCTCGCCAGTTTTGATATTTTGAAAGATAAATATCTGGGTCAAGTAATGCTCCATCCTGCTCTTCGTAGACAAATTGACCGTTAGAGGAAGTGGATGGCCAATACATAAGGCGATGGGCTTCATATGTAATTTTAAGTCACAGTGACAACCCGAAATTTGTCGATAACTATAGGTATTTCTGTAACTATCATACGTAAATGGATTACTCAATTTCGATTTAAGTGAGGAATTTTCCAATGAAGTTCGTTCATTTGTCCTCCCAAAACTTATATGCGGTGTAATTGTATTCATTTTTCTTTACAATGTTGCCATCACAACTTAAAAATACAGAATCGCAATCTTATTAACTCCCTGTCGACATAATTCAATGTATCACTGTGACAGAGAATCAATATGCTCGCAAATGAAAAAATCATCATGATGAGTATTTAGAAATCGTGGTGGATAATAATAGCGAACTCACTCAGCTTGCAGAAAAGAAAAATGACATGATCTCCATGCTTGAAAGTAATCGACAAGTTAAAAGAAGAGCTTCTTCTATTTTTTAACTTTCATCGAACTAACGTCCGAAATTCTACATCGTCTCATCAATATAATCAATGTAAAAGAAGACGGCACACCGGTTATTTATTACCGATTTGCCGCCCCAACATTTGTATAGAAGCAGGATTTCCCTTTATCGGGAGCCTGCTTCATTTTTTAAATCATCTGCGATACTACCTCAACATGTGTTTTGATAGAATGATGATACTAAAACGCGTAAAATCGATTTTGCGTAATGATGTACCCCCTATAATCTCCCCTCAACAATGACTTTAATCAAGCAATAATTCTATTTGAAGGTCCTTTATTTTAATAAAGTATTTTTCTTTCTCTTTTTATAAGCTCTTCACATTTTTTTTGGACATCTTTACACATATTAATTTTCCCAACAATTTTTAAACCTCTTATTCTAATACGAGCAATAATCTTATTTAGCAATTGCCTAAATTCTTCTTTATGCATCCCATCAAAGCTTTTAACATCATTTATTAATTGATAGTCTTTTTCATCTATTAATAAATTCTCATTCTTATCTTCAAACCATTCTTTCCAATATTTTTCTTCACTTACTGTAACTCCCATAATCCTTTTGTTGTTAATAATTTTATTAAGCATTAAATCGAGAAAATCCTTTATGTCACTACTAATTCCCTTAATTTTATTGTAAGGAGGATCAGGACAAGGCATAAAATTCCCAAAACTATGTGTCAGCTGAGCTAACAATTGTATAGGTTTGAGGTTATTAACTTCATCAAAATCCTCAAATCTATAATTGTTATTTTGATTTGATAAAGACAATAGATATTTTTCTGAAACTATTTGTTTTTTTCTAATTCCATTTTCTAATACTCTTACTGAATTTATTCTGTCATCAAAATAAAAATCATCTGGATAATATATTAATAAAGCAAAAGAGTAAATAGTGATAAATGAATTAATAGTGTCCGAATATGGCTTCACACCCCATCCCAAACAATTATATATATTACTTAAATTTTGACATGACCAACAATTATCTGGAGAAAAGTATTCTTTCCACGCATCCGGACCACCTGATTCTTCTATAATTGTGTTTACTTTCCTCCAGTTAAACCAATTAAAAATTGAATTGCCCTTTTCATCATATCTTAATTCGGTATTTTCTACATTTTCAAGTATCTCGTTGAATTTTTTATTTTCAATTCTTGCCAGTTTTTTAAAATCAATCTCTACAATTGTCAAAACTTCATTAAGTGATGAGCTTTCATCAAGCAATTGTATTTCTTTTAACAAATCCATTGTCTCAATCCTTTTTTATTTGTTTAAGTTTTTCAATATCTTCTTCTGACTCAACAACATGCATCTTTCTGTAACAATTCGGACAGAGTGCAGTAGTATTCTCAATGGTATCTGGCCCTTCTTTTGAAAGCCATATTATGTGATGTGTTTCAAGATATGGTTCACCATTTTTATTAGTAAAAGGTGCTGGTTCTTCACATAATTCACATTCCACTTTCCAGCTCTGCAATATATGAAATTAGTTGAATCTCACCTAAATCGTATTTATGAATACTAGTTGTATAATAGCTATGCAGTTTAATACTAACTCCCAATTCTTCATTAACTTCTCTAATTACACAGTCTTTTGGGGTTTCATTTTCTTTTACTTTTCCCCCTGGGAACTCCCATAAATTTGGTAGTTTCATATTTTCATTTCTCTTAGTTATTAAAATCTTACATTCAGATATAATTATAGCTGCGGATACAAGTATCATTGTTTGAATTTTAAGTCACAGCGACAACCCGAAAGCCGCCCATTTTGCCGGCAAACAAAAAAAGAATACTAATGGTTAATGATTACAAAATGCTACTACAGGCTGTTCAGCAGATAATATAATGTTTTTGCTTCAATTAGAACAAACTATAAAGACCAACTTGGAATGATAAGTTGGTCTTTATATGTGCATAACTATTTAATTTAATGCATCCTCAATAACTGACCAATTTTCAGCAGCATAAGTAAATATATAATTCACATCATCTCTATCGTCAATCCAGGCTCCATTAATTAAATTCATATAAAAATGTATGTTCTCTGAAGTTATATGCTTTGCATTTACCCATGCCTTGAATTGTTCAGGGCTGAGTAGAATGGTATGAAGCTTATCTTCAAATGTAATAACAAATATATACAAATCAAATGTACCAACTGCATCTTCGTTAACTGTGAACCATCCACTTGGATATCCTTCTTTTACTCTGTGAGAACGTGATTTTTTTAAAAGAACTCGTAATGTTTTTTCTCCATCCGATATTGTTAATTTTGCCCCTAATTTTTGGCTTCCCTTAGTTAGTTTTAAATGAGGATACCTTTTTTTAATCTGCTCAATTACATAATCTCTAGCGTTTGAAACAGTTATTGCTTCTTCAGTTTCAAAAGAAATAGCACCTTCACCTTTTAATGCAGCAATTTCCCTTTTCATATTTTCCATTTCCTCCTTAAGTTTTGTTATTTCTGCGGACATTTCACCAACTAATGAAATCAAATTAAGAATGTTCGTATCCATTTCCATCCTCCTTGCCTTTTGCTTTATCCTGATGATATTTTTATTATATCCATTTTATCTTATTTTATCAACGTTTTATCCAAAGTTTTTTCGTGGATTTTTTTGATATTAATTAAAAAGAAATATCCATGTTTCCTAATAATTTTTTTGAAATGTTTTATTTACTAAAAAATGACAATATTAGTACCCAGGTAAACACTACTACATCTCAACATTTTTGATTGGAGTTGAGATTATTGAAATGCGCAGTATACATCCGTGTATCGACTGATAAGGAGTAGCAGAAAACGTCGCTTGAAATCAGTAGCGGTTCTTTTACAACATAATCGTGGAGAAAGGATGGGATTTGTTTCGTTTTTATATTGATGTGGAATCAGGAACAAAAGATAAAAAGCAGGAAAACTTACGGCAATTGATTGAGGACGCAAAACAGCATAAGTTTGATGTCATCCTTTCAAAGGAACTATCACGACTAGCAAGGAATGGGAAGCTTTCATACGAAATAAAGGATATTGCTGAAAAGCATAATATCCACATCATCACCTTTGATAATGCGATTAATTCACTTAAGGGCAATATTCATATGTTTGGCTTATATGCATGGGTATATGAACAAGAATCACAGCGTACTTCTGAACGTATCAAAGCTGCTCTAAACACAAATGCCAAAAGAGGAAATTTTCATGGTTCAAACGCTCCCTATGGTTATAAGGTAATTGATAAGAAGCTAGTTCTTGCAGGTGATTATACGCCTGAAGTTGTTAAGAGCATATTTGATTTATATTTGTGTGGAAAGGGTTTCGATTCCATTGCTCGTTCTCTTTCCAAAAAGGGGTACCCAACACCCTCTCAGGTGGCACAGAAGAGCAATGCAGGTCGATATTGGCATGGTTCAACTATTAAGACCATCCTGACTAATCCGCATTATACAGGTGATTTAGTTCAGGGAAGAGAAACTACAAGAAGTGTCACCTCCCAGTCAAGGCACAGTATTCCTGAAGAAAACCAAATTGTTGTAAAAAATACACATCAGGCAATCATTTCGCAAGAAACCTTTGATACCGCACACGAGCTAATGAGAAGTCGCAAGAAAAATTATACGAAGGTAAATATACATATTTTTACAAATGCCCTATATTGCTCTGATTGTGGAACAGGTATGTGGTATAGGCAAAATCGAACTGGCTACATTTGCGGGAGTTACGCTCGTCATGGAAAAATTGCTTGCACTCAAAGAACAATAAAAGAAAAGGATTTAAAAGAAACAATCCTTTCTGATATTAAAAAAATGGCTCAAGTTATTAACGATAAGGAATACTTGAATACCCTTGCAGAAGAAACTCTAAAGAAACAAAAGCAAGTTGCTCAGTTATTAAACAACATTGAAAATGAGATTAAAGCTTCTAAAGGAAAAAAGAAACGCTACCTTGAGATGCTTGCAGAAAAACAAATCACCCATGAAGAATATCGAGAAGTTGCTGATGATAAACAAGAAAGGAAAAATGAATTAAATATTAAAAGGAGTGGGCTTGAAGCCTCACTCCGACATGATGAATTTTTAGGACGTATTGAAAAACTTCGGAATACCATTAGCAGCTTTTTACCGCTTCATGAGGTAACGGAGGAAATACTCCATCACTTTGTTGAGCGGATTGAGGTAGATAATCACGGTATTCCTATGATTACTTATCGATTTTCAATTTCACCTAGTTAATTCTCCCTCAAAACCATCTGCGACACACATTCAACGTGTGTTTTGATAGAGTGATGATACTAAAACGCGTTTATATTGTTTTGCGTAAAAATGTTCCCACTATTTTAAGGGGGAATGATTTATTAGAACGAACTGTTTCATGAATAATTACTCAGGTTCATTACCATTTTCGTGAATATCAAAAGGTGAGTAATAACCTTGATATTCCAATGTCGTCATCATACCACCAGCTGCATGGTTAAGGTCGTGACAATGAAATGCCCATAAGCCTGGATTATCTGCCTTAAACATGATTTCATAGGACTCACCCGGTTTGACATTGATTAAATCTTTAACCATTGGATTGTCTAACTTTTGTCCATCCTTTGCTATAATCTGAAAATAATGTCCATGCAGATGCATAGGGTGATCAAACCGACTATCATTTATTAATGTTGCCTTTACGATGTCACCTTCTTTTACCTCAAACGGTTCGGTTTCTGGAAAAACCTCTTCATTAATTGTAAATTCCATATTACCCATACCCATGCTCGCCCCTAATAACATATCATATTCAATATCAGGAGTAGGTATCTCTTTAAAAATAGGATCCATATATTGTGTCCCATTTTCTGTTACATCATCTTTAGTTTCTGTTGTTTTTGACTGATTATCTTCATCAATATTTTTAGGAATTACCTTAACTACCATATTTTCAGCAGCACTATTATCGTCTACACTTTCGATCTGCCATTGTTTTGTATTATCAATGGTTAATTCTACATCAATACGTTCAGAAGGCCCTATTTCAAGATGTTCGGTACCAGGATTTGTGTTATAGATAGGATTTCCGTCTATTCCAACAATACGATACGGCTCCCCATTAAACCTTAGAAAATGCTTTCGATATCCTGCATTTACAAATCGCAGGCGTACCACTTCTCCATTATTCACTTCAATTGGAGCAATATATTGTCCTGTTTTACCATTCACTGTGTATGTGTTATAGAACATATCAGTATCCATTTCGCCACTGGACATTCCATTCATCATTCCACCCATCATTCCACCTCTACCATTGTCACCAATAGCCCACTCATCAAGTAAAAGGGTGTATTCACGGTCATACAACTTGTTTTTAGGTTCAATAACAAATGATCCATACAACCCCCTATCAACCTGTTCAGAACTACTTTGATGGGAATGATACCAATAAGTACCTGGATCATCTGCTAAGAATTCATAAGTAAAAGAATCCCCAGGTTGAACAGCATCTTGTGTTAGTCCTGCAACTCCATCCATTTTATTAGGTAATACCATACCATGAAAATGAATGGTAACTGGTTCATTAAGTTCATTTTTTAAATTTATCCGAACAAAATCACCTTCTTTAACTCTAATTTCTTCCCCTGGTACAGTTCCGTTATATGTCCAAGCATTAATTATTTTATTTCCTCCAAGGTCCCACTGTGATTCTTTAGCTACAATGTCAAATTCTTTTATATTTTTATCTTGCTCAGGAGATGGAATATCACTAATGCTTATTTTTCCTTCACTAGAACTTTCCGAATTCTCAGCCGAATCATTTGTCTGTTGACATCCTGAAATATAAATAATCGAAATTAACACTATTAAAAGTGTACTTATATACCTAACACTCATGATCTCATCTCCAGTATTTAATAACTAAACATTTTATTTTTAAACTACTCATAATCTGTAGGTTTTATAAATAAAAGTAAATGACAAATTATGAAAAGTACAGCTTTTATCATTTGTAAATTTTAATGATAAAACTCAAAAAGCCGCTGAAAAAATTCAGACGACTTTTTTTATATTTTATAAATTCTTTAAAATTTGTTCGTATTCCCCTTTATCTATTTCTCCTTGTACATATCGGAGCTTTAACACTTCTATGGGATTATTGTTACCTTTTGTCTCTTGTTTCTCTTTTTTTAAGCTAACAAGAAAGTCATGGAATAATTTTTTTCCAGTTCTTATTAATTTGAATAGGTCTCCAGTTTTTACCAAATAATACATTACTATTATTGATAGTATTAGGTTTAACACGATTCCACCTCATTAAAACTTAATTGTTTTTAATATCGTTTGAAATTCTTCATGTGTTATTTCACCACGGGCATAGCGTAATTTTGCAACTTCTTCAGCTTCAATAACTGTTGAATTTCCCATATTTGATGAAACTGAATTTTGTTGTTTCTTGTTTTTAAAAATGAGATATAGCGTAAAAGCAATAAGCCCAAATACAAGCATCGTCATCAAAGACCCACCTGCCATCATATCAAACGAATTAATTCCTTGCTGCATTCCATTGTATCCATAAAATCCACCATTTCCAAAGGAACCCATATGTCCTCCATTCATCATGTTGATTTCTCCCTTCTATAATCGAATTTCGTATTATAATAATGCTTTTAATTTGTTATATTCATCTGCAGAAATTTGACCGGATGCATATCTATAATCAATCACTTCTTTAAGTTCATTTGGATTATTATTTACTTTTGCTTGATTATTCCCAAACCACTTTTGCAATTCACCTGTTTTATACAGATAAAAACCCATAGCTAAAATAAGTAATAAAAACATAACTTCACTCCTCTATTCATACTATTTTCGAATTTTTGTAGTAGCAGGCCAAAGTTAATTGACCTGCTCATCATTTTTTAATACATGCTGCCCATCCCTCTAAAATTACTACTTTGAGATGCACCACCTGTTCCATGCATACTTTTATACAGTTCTTCTAATTCTTGGTTATCTAAATTGGGATGCATTTCACTCATATATGGTTTCATTTGTCCAAAGTTCACATTACCTTCTTCCATAAACTTTTGCATCTCATCAAAGTTCACGTTGCCTTCTTCCATGAACTTTTGCATCTCATCGAAGTTCACGTTGCCTTCTTCCATGAACTTTTGCATACTTTCAAAATCGCCTGTACCCATCACATCTACCATTTGATCATATCTAACATCTTGCTCTTGGATCACTGTATTTTGATTCGGAGCATCCTCTTCAGAAAATAGAGTAGTTAATCCTGCCCCGCCTGTAAACGCTAAAGTTGCTGCTAAAATTCCATTAAGTATATTCATGTCTAATCAATCTCCTTTTAATAGTTTTTTATTAATTATTTATTATCTTTATAAAATATTTTTCTTGATTTGCTCAAACTCTTCAAAAGATATTTCACCTTTTGCAAGTCTAGATTTGGCAATTTCTATTGCATTTGAACTTGCTACAGGTTGGTTTCTATTTACGGCACCCCGATTTTGACTATTAATTCCTAAATAGATAAGGTAGCCGATGAGTATAAATACCAAGATCATCATGAATGATCCACCTCCAAATCCATACATTCCAAATCCATGCCCTAATCCCATCATTGCTTTATCTCTCCTTTCTTAAATCCATAATACTTTTTACTAATGGGGATTTTATGAGTAACTTATGTGAAAGTTATGGAGATACAAATTACATTACTGTACTGTTGTTTTGGTTACATCTGTAATTAATGAAACATTTTATCTCCTCCTTAAATTTTTACTTGTAAAGTTTCATTTGTTTTCTTTACTTGTTCTTATCATAAGCAAAACTTGTATAGATCTTATGGGCAAGTTATGTGGAAGTTATGTGGATTCAAGCACTTCCCGAAATTGATGCAAAAAAAGGGATTAAGTCCGTCTAGTGGCTTAATCCCTTACTTTTGATATTATTTGTGTGCAACTTTAATTGCCCATTTTATTAGGTTTAACTACAAACTTTCTTACAATGCTATAAAATAAATCCTTTTTCTGTTCAATTGGTACTGTCAATATTTTTGTGTAAATGACTTTTCAACTTCTCAAGGTAGATGATCACCTTCGTATTCAAATAGATTTGTTCGAAGTGTTGATTTGGGTGTCTAGGAAAGGGCTAGCCCTTTCCTAGA
>NZ_CATNHG010000097.1:0-141439 GCF_950097965.1 Bacillus sp. T2.9-1 | reverse complement strand
TGTCTAGGAAAGGGCTAGCCCTTTCCTAGACACCCAAATCAACACTTCGAACAAATCTATTTGAATACGAAGGTGATCATCTACCTTGAGAAGTTGAAAAGTCATTTACACAAAAATATTGACAGTACCGTCAATAAACGTATTATGCGTATACTATTTAAAATTGAGGGTGTTTAGTTTTTAATTAAAATAGGGAATGACAGGCAGAAGCAATTTCTTTGTATAGATATGTATCAATTTTCCAAATCCTAGTGTTTATGTTACAGGGCTTTTTAACGATGCAATAAGTTTAAGAAGACTCGTTAAGAATCAAAGTTTATTCTAAAAATGATATTTGAGTAGGATGAGAATAAACTATAAAATTTCCTAGGATAAAAAAATAAAGAATAAACATTCCTAAAACATATTTATTTGTTTTATTAATTCCATTTTATGAAATAAATTAAAGAAATGGAAATAGAAAAGCTGACTAAAAAAGGCCATAAAGTCAAATGTCTCTAAGGCTGGAAAGTTTATGCATAATTAAATGGAAAAGTTATGGTTTACGTCACACTATACAATGTTAAGCATAAATTTTCTGTTGGTAATTTTATGCTTTTTTTAGTTGGATTTTGGTGGGAAAAGAGTTTGTGGGTTATTTCTAACTTCGGTTTCTTCACTAAGACCCTTAGTACTGATTAAACTGTATACACTTTTTTCCAGAACTAAAAGTTTGGTAGGTCTAGATCAAAATTACAAAACAAATTGTGTTTTCCTACTATATCAAAGAGGAATAATAATAAAGATATTAGTGAAATAATTTGTAAATGCGTTTCTCTATTCTAAATGGATTAGGAAGAATCGTCTAATTTCATTATACTCACCGTATATACTGTATCAACCTAATTCATACTAATTATGTTAAGGAAGAATCAAAAGGAGGATTCAGATTTTGCCAAATGAACAAATAACAATACATGCTATTATCAATGGAGAGAAAGTACCAACGGAAAAACAAGCTCCTCGTGAAAATCCTACCCATCCAGATGAGATTGTAGGATATGCTCCGCTTAATACGAAAGAGGAAACGGTACAAGCGATAGATGCAGCATATAATGCTTTAAAAAGTTGGGCATGGACGGAAGTGGAGGATCGAATGGAAAGAATGGAGCGGGCTATCCAAAAAATAAAGGATGCAACTCCTGAAATAGCTACTTTATTATCAAGAGAACATGGGAAGGCATTATATGATTCTAAAGGAGAGATAGCCATCTCTCTCATGTGGATGGAATTTGCTTGCAAGAATGTGAAGAAAGTCGTTAGTCCACAGGAAAAAGAACATGAAAATGGAAGAACCATTATTACATTTGATCCAGTAGGAGTTGTTTCTGCCATCTCCCCATGGAATTATCCTATTTCTTTATCCACCATAAAAATTGCTCCAGCATTATTGACGGGAAATACTATGGTTGTTAAACCAAGTCCCTTTGCTCCATTAGCTGTTAGCAAAGTGGTTGAAATCATTGCAAATGAATTTCCCCCTGGTGTTCTCAATCTTGTACATGGCGATGCAGAAGTGGGTATTGAACTAACATCTAATCCGAAAGTTGCGAAAATCGCTTTTACCGGTGGAACAAAAACTGCCAAAAGTATTATGAAAGCTGCATCAGAAACAATCAAAAAGATGACCTTGGAGCTAGGAGGAAATGATGCTGCCATCGTCTTAGAAGATTTTGATGTTAACGATGAAAAAGCGATGAGAAGAATGGTTATTTCCAACTTTTTAACAGCAGGTCAAATTTGTATGATTGCCAAACGCATTTATGTGCATCGCTCCATCTATGATGCCTTTGTAGAAAAATATATCGAAGCAGCAAATAAATGGATAAGAGTTGGAGATCCTTTTCATCCAGATGTGACAGTCGGACCTGTAAATAATAAAAACCAGGTGAAATACGTACGTAGCCTTGTAGAGGATGCTAAAAGTAAAGGCGCAAAAGTGATTCCATTAGGGAAAATACTAAATCCAGAGCTAATGGACAACGGTTATTTTCTCCAGCCAACTGTAGTACTAGGAGCAGATTATCATGACCCGATTGTAGTGGAAGAACAATTTGGACCAACTGTACCAATCTTGCCATTTGATGACGAAGAGCAAGTAATCGAATTACACAATGAAAGTATATACGGTTTAACAAGCTCTGTTTGGGGGGAGGAAGAGCATGCCGTGAAAGTAGCACGCAGAATTGAAGCTGGGACAACGATGATTAATACAGCGGCTGTTCAAGGTTTGGATGTTCAGTTTCCATTTGGTGGGGTGAAGCAGTCTGGTGTTGGAAGAGAGTATGGGGAAGAAGGATTAAAATCTTATGTAGAGACACATGTTATCAATCTTCCGAAAACCCTGGAGTTACCATATATTCCTGAGTAAAAGCGGAAAATTTAGTTTTGCTTTTTCCTAATTGATTAACTAAAAAATAGAATTAAATAGGGACTACTTCCTTTACTTAGGAAATAGTCCCTATTTTAGTATCTTAAGAAATATTTATATTCATCAAGGTCTAGCTAGTTCTGTTACTTCTTTGTTTTTTTCCCAATTTGAATATCTTCCCCATCGACATCATCAATTACTGCACCAATTTCCCCTTCTGTATATGTATCTGTTGCTTGTTCATGAGTTGTAGCCAGGCCAGATGAAAGTTGGTCCTTTTTTTCATAATCACTTGGATCAAAAACACGTCCGGCAACTTCTGTATGTTGATCTGCATTTTTCTTTTTCAATGTGAACACTCCTTTTTGTAATAACTTCTACAGATGTATTTTCTACTAAATATGAAAAATTACTCATGTAATGTTGAATTTGTGTAAAAGTGACTCCAAGTAGTTTATACAGCAGCACCTTTTTTCCCATTAAAAAAACAAAAGATGAGTGGTCAAATTCTCCGTAGATATGATGAATAAAACAATTAATCTTGCCTACATAAATTGATTGTATTGCCAAGATATTTTAGGAATACACATATTTTATTTGTGATAGTAGAAAATGCAAGTAAGTTATGTAAAAATATTCAATTAACAAAAATGTTTATTATATACGTACAATTTTTTGAAAAAAATAAAAAAGTGCGTATATGAAAGTGCACATAAAAATTCGTGAATGGTAATATACCTAATGATGAAAGCGTTTTAATTACAGGGGGTGATCATGTTAATCCATATAAAGTACTTGTAAATACTTGAATTTCTAGTACGTAAAAAATCGAATGGGGGCAAATTTTATGAGGTTACCCAAAAATGTATTTTCCTATTTTGTTATTCTTTTGATGGCAATTTTAGTTGTTGGATGTTCGAATTCCTCTAGTGGAAATGGAGAAAACACAGAAGAGGTAGAGTCTGAGGTCACTACAGTAGGTCCAGAAGATGGGGCGAAAATGGACATGTGGCTGTTTGTTGATTTACATCAAAAGTTTTATAGTGAAATGTTGAATAAATGGAATGAAGCGAATCCGGATAAGCAAATTCAAATTAAGTTTACCGTATATCCGTATGCAGATATGCATACAAAGCTAACTTTAGCAGTTCAATCAGGGGAAGGAATTCCTGATTTAGCAGATGTGGAAATTGGCCAATTTCCTAACTATTTAGACGGAGAAGTACCGTGGTTGGCATTAAACAGTTATGTAGAGCCATATAAAGCAGATTTAGTAACATCCCGATTAGATGCTTATGAAAAAGATGGTAACTATTATGGGGTACCAACACATGTTGGGGCTACGGTGATGTATTATAATACGGAAATCTTAGAAAAATACGGTATTGATTATACTCAAATTAAAACATGGGATGACTTCACAGCAGCGGGTGAAAAATTAAAAGAGGCTTCAAACGGAGAAGTTTATATGACCTCTGTTGATACTGGTGGTGCTGACTGGCTAACATTAACTATGTCTGAACATGGAGAATCTTGGGTAGAAGATCCTGAAAATGCAAATGTGAAATTAGATTCTTTAAATAATATGCTAACAATGCAACAAGGGTGGTTGGAAAGTGGTATTGCAGAAGTAACTCCAGGAGGCCAAATTGATACAGAGCAAGGTTATGCTACTGTTGCAAAAGGTGAAGTAGCTGCTTTTCCTAAAGCGATTTGGTATATGTCTCGATTTACAGATTATATGCCAGAGATGTCTGGTAAATTTGCTATTGCACCAGCTCCTGTGTTTGAAGAAGGACAAAAACGTTCGAATGGTGCAGGGGGTACAGGAACAGTAGTATATAAAGACTCTGAAAATGCAGAGCTAGCAGCTGAATTTATGGCCTGGGCTAAACTGACAGAAGAAGGCGGGGAACAAATTTGGAATATCCTTGGTTTTGATCCTGTTAATACAAAGGTGTGGACAAATCAAGACATTACTCATAATCAAGAGAACGAATATGTTAAATATTTTGTTAATAATCCATTTGATACATTATTAGAAATTCAGGATGAAGTAAATTTAATTAAAACAGTGCCAATTACTACTACTATCAATGAGGTGTTTAACTTAACTACCTTAAATGAAGTTCTAGAGAACGGTGCAGATGTAAAGCAAGCTCTTGAAGATGCGCAGGCAGAGGTAGATTTTGAACAAGAATAAGTTTAGTCTTTAAGATTGCCTCATAAAGGCAATCTTAAAGACCTTGATAGAAAAGGAGAGGAACGAATTGAAGAAGATCCAAGCTTTTTTATTCTCTCAGAAAATTGCTCCTTATGTGTTTATTTTACCGTTTATTGTTAGCTTGTCATTCTTCTGGATATATCCAATGTATTCGACCATAAATATGAGTTTTCATAATATTGGAAACGGATACAGTGAATATATTGGTCTTGCGAATTATGAAAAACTGTTAGGTGATAAGGTCTTTCATATCGCCGTTAGAAATAGTGTCATCTACACGATATTTACGTTAATTATATTAATTCCTATTCCAATGCTCTGTGCATTTTTATTGAATTCGAAAAGTGTTGTTGGTAAAAGAATCTATAAATCGATTATTTATTTGCCAGCATTGGTTTCCGTAGTAGTTGCAGGTATTTTATTTCGATATATGTTTAGTGAAATGGATTCTGGTCTGATGAATCAAATTCTGCAATTTTTTGGCCTTGAATCAAAGCAGTGGCTGAAAAATTGGGGAACAGGAATGTTTGCATTACTTTTATTAGCAACATGGAGATGGACTGGAGTAAACACTTTGTATTTTGAGGCTGGCTTAAGCTCTATTGATGAAGTGCTTTATGAATCGGCTAAAGTTGATGGTGCTAGTGCATGGCAAAGATTTTGGCATATTACTTTGCCCTTACTTAAACCAACAAGAATCTATGTTACAACCATCAGTATATATGCAGGATTAGCAATGTTTCTTGAAAGCTTTATGATATATGGAAGCAATAATTCTCCAAAAAATATTGGTTTAACGATTGTTGGTTATTTGTATAGAAGAGGAATTGAAAAGAATGATTTAGGATATGCCTCTGCTGTTGGCTTAGTATTATTGATTGTTGCGTTATCCATTAGCATGGTCTACTTGCTTTCAAGCGGCATGTTTAAAAAGGAGGACAAATAGGATGAGCAAGAATAATACTAATCCAAATAATAAATCTTTATCAAACTCCTCATTAGATATTACAAAAGGAAATAATGGTGGTAAAAATCATTTAGTGAAAACTTTTATTAATGGCTTTTTTATCATTTTGTGTGCTAGTGTGGCTGTCCCATTTATCTCAGGATTATTTGCATCTTTTCGTCCAGGTCAAATGTTAATAAGAAACGGCTTAAATCTAAACTTAGATTTTGAAAATTGGTCATTAGTCAATTATAGTTATCTTTTTGATGGAAGCACTGGCTACCTAGATTGGTATAAAAATAGTTTGATTATTACCATTGTTTCCGTTATTTTGACGTTAATTATCTGTTATTTTGTTGCATACGGCTTTGCTATGTACCATTTTAAGTTTAAAAATTTATTGTTTTTCCTAGTTATTGCGACAATGATGGTTCCGTTTGAAATATTGATGTTGCCATTATATAAACAAATGATTAGTTTTGGACTAATAGATACCTATGCGGGGGTTATCCTTCCAGGTTTAGTACATGCATCTACCATTTTTTTCTTTAGGCAATATCTTTCAGGCATACCAAAGGAATTGTTGGATGCAGGAAGAATTGATGGCAGTAGTGAGTATGGAATTTGCGTGAGAATAGTTATGCCTATTTCTAAACCTGCATTCTCCGCTATGGCTATTCTAAGTTCAATGGGGGCATGGAATAGTATGCTGTGGCCATTGATTGTTTTACGATCAGCAGAAAAATTCACATTACCTATCGGGTTAAATACGTTATTAACTCCTTATGGAAACAATTATGATGTCCTTGTGGCTGGATCGATCTTCTCCATTCTCCCTTTATTTATTCTGTACTTGATATTTAATAAGTACTTTGTCGAAGGTATGACAGCAGGCGCAGTAAAAGGATAAAGGCACTGAAATAGATGATGATAAGGAGGTCGGGAAACGATGAAAATAAGATATGATTCTCCATTTTGGGAACGGATGGGAAAACTTTATTATATAATTGTTTTAAATTTCTTGTGGTTATTATTTAGTCTTCCAGTAATTACAATCGGTCCATCCACTGTTGCGCTCCATCAATGTATGTTTCATTTGATTAATGGGAAAGAAATGACTATCTTCACGGAATTTTACCAATCATTTAAGCGAAATTTTATAAGAAATATGATGGCTGGTATTATTGTTGTCGGTTTTGAAATGTTGTTGCTATCTTCCCGAAATTTTTATTTTGAAATTGCTGCAAATACATCATGGAGTATTTACTATTTTTATATTTTTCTAGTTTTTCTGTTTGCTTTGTTCTTTGTAATAATATTTCCAGTTTTAGTAAGTTATGATGGGGCGGTTTTAGAATTATTAAGACTCTCTCTCTTTTTAGCTATAAAAAATTTACCAATGAGCATCATGATGGTAGTAATAGACTATTTGATCATTTACTTTTGTCAAATGTTAATTCCATTAGCTCTAATAGGAGTCGCCCTTATAGTGTTCATTAACAGCCGTATTTATCTATGGAGAGTCACTAATAGCTTGGTAATCGAATGAGTAAATTTTTGATGAAAAAGTACAGTAGTTTGAATCCAATCGAAAAGGAATGAGAGAAGAATGCCTGAAAATTTCAAAACTGCAAAATTGATCATCGATAAATCTTTTAAAATAGCAGAAATTGATTCCCGTATTTATGGTTCCTTTATAGAGCATTTAGGTCGTGCGGTTTATGGAGGTATTTATGATCCAGGGCATCCTTTGGCGGATAAAAATGGATTCCGTCAAGATGTAATGGAGTTAGTGAAACAATTACAAGTTCCGATCGTTCGTTATCCTGGAGGAAATATGGTGTCTGCTTACAATTGGGAAGATGGGGTAGGGCCAAAAGAGAAACGACCAAAGAAATTGGAACTAGCATGGAATTCCATCGAAACAAATGAAGTAGGAACAAATGAATTTTTTGAATGGGCAAAACAAGTGAATTCTGAAGTAATGATGGCTGTAAACCTTGGAACACGTGGAATTGATGCAGCCCGTAACCTTTTGGAATATTGCAATCTCCCAGGAGGTACCTATTGGAGTGATTTAAGAAAACAACATGGCTATGAAGACCCGCATAATATTAAAGTTTGGTGCTTAGGGAATGAAATGGATGGACCATGGCAAATTGGACATAAAACAGCTTATGAATATGGAAGACTAGCTGCAGAAACAGCAAAGGCAATGAAAATTGTGGATCCACGAATCGAGCTTGTCAGTTGCGGAAGTTCCAATACAGCGATGCCAACATTTCCTGAGTGGGAAGCAACCTCATTGGATCAGACATATGATTACGTTGATTATGTATCACTTCATACCTATTATGGTAACCGAGATAATGATACAGCCAATTTCCTCGCAAAATCATTAGATATGGATGATTTTATAAAAACGGTTATCGCAACCTGTGATTATATTAAGGCGAAGAAGAGAAGCAAGAAAAAACTTCATTTAACTTTGATGAATGGAATGTTTGGTTCCACTCTAATGCTCAAGATAAACAAATAGAGCCTTGGAGTGTAGCGCCACCACTGTTAGAGGACGTTTATAATTTTGAAGATGCATTGCTTGTAGGAAGTTTATTGAACTCTTTAATTAATCATTCAGATCGAGTGAAAATTGCTTGCCTTGCTCAACTAGTAAATGTTATTGCTCCAATAATGACGGAAACAGGTGGGGGATCTTGGAAACAGACTATTTTCTATCCATACTATTATACATCTGTATATGGTCGAGGGACGGCCATTCAGGCGATAGTGGATTCACCAAAATATGATTCAAAGGATTTTACAGATGTACCATACTTAGATCAATCCATTGTCTATAATGAGGAGAAAGAGGAACTTGTTATTTTTGCTGTTAATAGAAGCTTAGACAATCAATTAAATGTCGATGTGGATATTCGGTCATTTGAGGGATATTCCATTGAGGAGCATATTGTCCTTGCAAACGATGACCCAAAGGCGATTAACACCCTTCAACATGAGGCAGTAAAACCTATTGCCTCTAAGAAATCTTATATGGAAAATGGCAAATTAGTACTTGTACTGCCAAAAATGTCTTGGAATGTTATTCGGTTGAGAAGAAAGTAGTTTATCTATTTTTCATAGTGGAGAATTAGGGAGAGAAGGAATTCCTCTCTATTCTTTTTTTAGTTGTTTTCCGAGATGAAAGCATGATTCGCTGGGGAATGAGCCGAGCTGCTTCGTCGATTTAAATATAATTTCTACTTGCATACTTTTAAGCTTTCTCATCATTTATTTTGAAGGAAGGTTTTTCAGTGCCCTCATGAAAATGGGGGCTATTTTTTGCTTTGGGCATAACACCTATTCCTTTACTTACACCCTTCTCACAAAAAAACTCGTCGTAATTGACGAGTAAGAAGAAGGAAAAGGATAAACTTCCTTCTAGCAAAATGGAAGGAATATTATTGGTTCATATAGAAGTAATGAAAACGGAAACATTTTTTTATTATTTCTCATATTTGTAGAAACCAGCGCCTGTTTTTCTTCCAAATCTTCCGGCTCTCATCATGGTTTTTAATAAGAGTGGAGGAGAGAAACGATTATCGGAATATTCCTTCTGTAGATATTCCATCACATGAAAGCTAATATCAACGCCGGCATAATCCTGAAGCTCGAATGGACCCATCGGATGGTTCAAGCCATATTTAATTGCTTTATCAATATCCTCTTTTGAAGCAATATCTTCTTCAAGGACCTTCGTAGCTTCAATATAAAAAGGCATGAGAATTCGATTAACAACAAATCCAGGAGAATCTTTTTTTACGACAACTGGAATTTTATTTAAAGATTCTGCTACTTTTTTTAATCTATTTATCGTCTCATCAGATGTCTCTAAGCCATAGACAATCTCAATAAGTTTCATTAGTTGTGCTGGATTAAAGAAATGAAAACCAGCAACATGGTCAGGACGCTGTGTAGCAAAAGAGATTTCCGTTATTGACATAGAAGATGTGTTTGTAGCTAAAATAACATCCTCTCTAACAATACGATCAAGTTCAGCAAAAACAGATTTTTTTAGATTGATATCTTCTAGAACAGCTTCTACGACGAGATCCACATTTTCGAAATCTTGTAGATTCGTAGTTGTTTTTAATAATGATAATGCCTCTTCCATTTTTGTCTCGGTTAATTTACCACGTTCGATACTTTTAGTCATAAATTGAGTCATTCTATTTAAAGAGTTTTCAAGAAAATGTTCCTTGATATCATGTAAAACTACATGATATCCATTTAAAATAAAAGCATTTGCAATACCCGTTCCCATTGAGCCTGCACCAACAATACCAACAGTTTTAATAGACATTTCCATTTTCCTCCTTTTTTCTTTTATAAATGAATTGTATGGGCTTACATTTGATATTACAAGTATTAATTCTCAACAATTTTAAATCTTTTATATAAAATATAGAGCTCACTTGAAAAATATGATAATGGATTTATTAACTTTTGCATAGTTAATAGAACAGGATAGAATAAAATCTTATATTCATAGTGTTTTGATGAAATAATAAATGTTTGTCTAAGGAGGTATTTTAATGAATATATCAACTAAATTAGCACAAATGATTGTTACGGATATGAAGCAGATAATAAATAAAGAGATAAATTATATTGATACAAACGGTAATATCATTGCCAGTACAAATCATCATCGAATAGGATTATTTCATGGTGGTGGAAAAAAAGTCGTTGAAAGTAAAGCTGATTTAATCATTGAGTACGATGGACAATTTAAAGGAACCCGTAAAGGAATTAATATGCCAATTTATTTTGAAAGCTCGATTGTCGGAGTTATTGGAATTACAGGAGAGAGGGAGGAGGTAGAAAAATATGGAAAGATAATTAAACGTATGACAGAAATACTAATTAAAGAAGAATACATAGAAAACTTAAAAAACAAACAAAAAGAAAATCATCGAATGATTATCGAAGAAATCATAACAAATGCAGATAAAAATGAATCAGCATTATTAGAAAAAGTAAATGTATTTAAAATGAACACAGATGCATCCAGGATGGTTATTATTTCTGAAATATTGGAAATGAATTCTAACATCATAGAAAAGAAGGAGGAGATATACACTATATTTCATAGAATTATGATTAAAGATTCGGACAACTTAATCATGCAAAACAGGAATTCAGTTGTATTAATTCTAACAGAAATCTCCAAATCACAATTGCTTTATAAAATGGAGGAAATAAGTAAAGAATTAAAGAGGAAATATGGTTTACAAGTGAAATTTGGTATAGGTTCATTAGAAAACTCGCTTGTGGATTTAAAAATTTCTTATGAAAAGGCCAAGTTGGCATTAGATTGGGTTAAATTATCTTCCAGAGAAAGTATTCGTTATTACAGTGAGATGGATATTGAATTAATCATCAGTAATGTTTCTGAAATAATTGCTTATGAATTTTGCAATAAAGTAATAGGTGATTTAGAAGAACGGGATGTAGAGGAGTATAGAGAAATTCTCCAATTATTTGAAGAATTTAATGGTTCCATTAAGAAAATCTCGGAAATATTATTCATTCATAAGAACTCCTTACAATATAAGCTAAATCGACTACGTGATAAAACAGGATATGATATGAGAAAGTATCAAGATTTTGTTCTCTTAAAAGTTGCTTTTGCTTTAAAAGAATAAATTATGTTTGTTACAGATAATAAATATTATGCATTGTTTTCTATATTTTCTTATTACGTAAACCATAGATAACAGGATTTTATTCGTTTTATAATAGATAAAAAGAAAGCGCTATCTTTTATAGTTGGAATTATTAGAATGGGGTGGTACGTTGAAAATTGTTGTGGCATCTGACTCATTTAAAGGTAGTGCATCTACTTTTGAAATTTCAGATTATATCGAAAAAGGAATTAGAAGAGTACAGCCTGATGCCATTGTTCTTAAAATTCCTCTGGCGGACGGTGGAGAAGGAACGGTTGATGCAATTGTTACTGCAACAAATGGTAATTATGTGACTAAAGAGGTAACAGGTCCTTTAGGGCAAAAAGTAAAAGCTAAATTTGGCATTATTAATGAAAAAGTTGCGATTATTGAGATGGCAGAGGCATCAGGATTAACACTCATTAAGGATGAAGAAAGAAATCCATTTAAAACGACAACATTCGGTACAGGAGAACTAATTAAAGCAGCTTTAGATTATGGAGTAGATGAAGTAGTGATTGGTATTGGAGGAAGTGCAACTAATGACGGTGGAGCAGGGATGGCTCAGGCTTTAGGCGTATCTTTGAAAGATAGGAATGGAAATGAAATTGGCTATGGAGCTGAATCCCTTGAAAAATTATCTATGATTGATATTACTAAAATCGATCCTCGTCTTCAATCAACGAAAATCACGGTGCTATCCGATGTTACCAATCCACTATGTGGAGAAAATGGTGCATCCTATATATACGGACCTCAAAAGGGAGCAACACAAGATGACCTTGAAACATTAGATAATTTATTGAGGAAATTTGGAAATAAACTCGAAAGGGAATTTCAAATTAATTTAGTAAATAGACAAGGTTCAGGAGCTGCTGGAGGTTTAGGAGCAGGGTTAATGGCATTTTGCGATGCTAAGATTTATTCAGGAATAGAAAGAATATTGTCCTATATTAAATTAGAAGACCATATAAAAGATGCTGATTTAGTCATTACTGGAGAAGGAAGAATGGATAACCAATCAGTGAATGGTAAAGCACCTTTAGGGGTTGCTAAAATTGCTAAAATGTATCATTTACCAGTTGTTGCTATTGTAGGAAGTGAAGGGAATCAGCTAGAGAATGTTTATAATAATGGCATTGATTTAGTCCTAGACATTGTAAATAAACCGATGACATTGCAAGATGCAATGGATAATGTTAGAGAATTAACGGCAAATGCAGGGGAAAAAGCGATAAGAGCTTTTCGTTTAGGATTTAGAGTAAATCATATGAAGGAGGAAATTTTGTGAATAAAACCGTTAAAATCCTATTTATCCTTTTTAATATTGTCTACTTTGTTTTTGATTGGATGGTTATTCCTTATTTGCCTAATCCACTACTTTTCAATTGGTTACCACTTCAGATGTTCCTATTATTTGCTCTTCCAATTGTTGGAGCAATAGTTTGGGGATTATATTTTAATAGCTTCTTCAAAACACAGAAACACGTAAAGTATGAACAATAATGCCTAGTAAAGGAGGAAAGTAGATGAATGCAAGTATATTAATTATTGTCGGAATTCTAATATATGCAGGTTTTTTAATTTTCCATGGCTTAATTTCCTTTAAATCTACGAGTAAATCTTCTGAAGCATTTTTTACAGCAGACCGTGGTGTAAATCCATTTGTCTTACTAGCTACTACAGCCATTTCTGTTTTCTCTGCATTAGCATTTTATGGTGTTCCAGCAGCTATATATAGAGAGGGAATTGGTTATTTTTCCAACACTGGTGGAATGATCGCTGGTCTATTATTCGTTATACTCGGGTATCGACTATGGATACTTGGGAAAGAATACGGGTTTTCTACACCAGTAGATTATCTGAGAGCAAGGTATTATTCAGAGGGATTCGGACTTTTAGTAGCTGTTGTATTAATTTTATTCATTATTCCTTATGTAGCAATGCAATTAATAGCAATCGGAGATGCAGCCGTTGTAACGACAAAAGGGTTAGTACCATATGTGTTAGCAGTTGCTTTAGCAACAGTGGTTGTTTCGCTACATATTATTGGCGGTGGAATGAAATCAGTTGCAGGAATGGATACTTTCCACTTTATTTTGGGGATTGGTACTTTAATCACGTTAATTACTTATTTTACATTAACTTATTTTCCAGATGGTGGTCTTGCTCAAGCAGTTGACATCATAAAAAATGATCCGAATTTGGCTGGCATCTTATCACATCCAGGTCCAAATGGGACATTCAATTGGAAAGGTACATTGTCAAACGCCTTAACTGGAGCAGTTGCAACAGTTGTTTGGCCACACATTTTTATGAGAACATTTATTGCAGCTAGTAAAGACAACTTTAGAACAATGTCATGGTCTTTACCAATTGCATATGTTGTTATTTACTTTTTCATCGTCGTAATAGGTGCAATTATTGCTCCAGCTATTGTGGGACCTAACTTTGCTGATACCGATAATATCATGTCTGTCTTATCAACTGAATATGCACCACCTTTTATATCCTTTATTTCTCTATTATGTTTATTTGCATTCGGAGTCTCGACAGCAGATTCTATGCTTTTATCCGCTAGTGCAATTGGATCTAGAGACATATATTTACGTCATGCATATGAATTAAAAGGAAAACAAATAGATTCAAAAAGAGTTGTATATTTTGGACGTATTTTGCTTGTAATCCTAATGTTTTTAACGATTATTGTTGTAGCAATCAAACCAGCATACATTGTGGATTATGCGTATAAGCTATCATCCCCATTCTTTGCACAAATTCTTCCAGCTACTATATTTGGTCTGTTTTGGAAAAGGGGAACAAAAGAGGGAGCAATTGTTGGAACTGTAGCAGGTTTAATTGTTACAACAATCTTTACTTTCTTTATTACACCTCCATTAGGTTTTTCCGCTTTAGTATGGGCATTACTAGTAAATACAGTTGCATTTGTTGGAGTTAGTTTAGTAACGAAAGTACCAGTAGAGGTAGTAAATAAATACATTATTCGAATAGATTCTATTATTAACTCAGGAACAGAGATAAATAGTGCAGTTGATGCATCCATTTCTGAACTGAATCAAAAGGAGAATTTATAATGAATCATATAAGAATGAATGTTTATGGCGTGAGTATTGAACATCCTGTTGACTGGCAAATTTATATTAATTCTCAAAATAGATTCTCATTTAATGAAGGATTAATAAAAATTGACAAGGTTGACGGGGGAAAGAAAAATCAAATCTCTCTTTCAATTAGATGGGCAAAAATGAAGAAGGATATAAACTTAGAAGATTATATCGAAGAGCTAGAAAAACAATTTAGAAAAAAAGAAAAGAAAAGTCGTCATAAAGACTCCTACAAAATTATGGATAAAAAAAGGTGGATGATTGACGGAAATGAAGCATATTTTTTACACAATCAATTTCAAGCTAATCACAATGTCTATCGATTTTTAGGGAAAGAGGAATTGGTCGAGACATTACAGATTGTGTACTACTCGAAAGAAACGAAAAGAATGATTATTGGAACGTTATTAACTACCCCTGAAGAATTAAGAAACAGGAAGTCAGAGTTAATGAATATATTATCATCGTTAAAAGAAGATATCCAAAGTGATATCGAGCACCTGAAAAAGGGTCAGGATTCTTCACAAATTAAGGTCATATAAAGTAGAAAACTAATAGCATATGTTTTTAATAGAATCATATGCTATTAGTTCTTAACAAAGGTGGGAGAGTAACTTGATATCAGGTAACGATTACTGGAGTAACGAGATAAAAGATCCTTTAAGGAAGCAATTATTTCTGAACAAGGAATATTACTCTTTTCAAACTATATCAGACAATATGTATAAAGTAGTAAAGGAAAATGCTAGTAATTCTCCAGATAAAATTGCCATTATTGATACAGATGGGAGCACGTATACGTATTTTGACATACAGAAAAAAGTAGAACAATTAGCTTCTTATCTTGTTATGAAATATGGTATGAAAAAAGGATCCCATATAGGAATATTACTATTTAATTCGGTAGAGTTTGTGGTTGTATTTTTAGCTGCTCAAAAGTTAGGAGCTACGATTATACCATTTCCAACCAAATATAAAGAAAAGGAAATCATTTCTTTAATCGAAAATAGTGATTGTGATTTGATAATAGCGGATGAAGAATACAGTCATTGGATATCGAAATATGAAGAAATTTATAATCGTACTTTCCTTTGTAAAACCAAGAATGATAGAAATCATTACGGTTTTACATTTACGGAAGCATATCCTTTAATAGAAACATACGAAACGGGAAATTTGGAAGATATAGCTATTATTATGTTTACTTCTGGAACTACGTCAAATTGCAAAGGCGCAGTAATAAGAAATTTTAATATACAACACGCCATAAATGCGTATGTAAGAATCTTTGAATTAACTGACAAAGATAGTTCGATACTAGCTACTCCTATGTACAATATAACTGGATTAGTTGGAATCTTGTCCGTAGTACTTAAATGTAAAGGCACATTATACCTTCAAAAACTATTTAAAGCAGAGAATGTATTAGAACAGATGCAAAAAAATAACATTACTTTTTTGCATAGTTCCCCAACCGTCCTTACCATGCTGATGAGCGAGAAGAGACGATTCCCTCATTTGCCAGAATTGAGAACGATTGCATGTGGTAGTAGTAATATGGCTATCGAAAAAATTAAGGAATTAAAAAAGTGGTTACCACAAATGTCATTTCGAACCATTTATGGACTTACAGAAACAACATCTCCTGGAACCATTTCACCAACAGATGTTTCGACAAGTCCATATATCGGCAGCTCTGGTCATCCCATTCCAGGATTATTTATTAAAATTATCAATGATAATGGAAAAGAGGCAGCCGTAGGGGAAAAGGGAGAGGTTTGGATAAAGGGTACGAATGTAATTGAAGAATACTATAATCAAAATTCAACGTTAATAACAGCAGACAAATGGCTGAGAACAGGAGACATTGGATATATCAATTCTACTGGTTATCTTTACATCGTTGATCGAATAAAAGACTTAATTAATAGAGGTGGAGAAAAAATCTATACCTTTGATGTAGAAAATGCAATTTATCAAATAGAAGGAATTAAAGAAGTAGCAGTCGTTGGTGTGAAGGATAATCTATATGGAGAAATACCGGTAGCGATTCTTTGCGTAGAAGAAGGCTTTATGATAGATGAAATAATGCTCAAAACGAATCTAAAAGAAAAATTAGCAAGCTATGAAATTCCCGTTAAATATTTTTTTGTAAAGGAAATAGATAAAACGCCTAATGGAAAAATTGATAAGAAAAAAATAAGAAAAAACTTGGAGTCTACTAGGGAGAGGGGATAACTTGAAAGCTAATTTTATTAAAGCGAAAGAGGCAATTAAGTTAATAAAGGATGGGGCAACTATATCAACTGTAGGAATGACCTTAGTTAGTTCCTCTGAAACGATATTAAAAGAAATAGAAAATAGTTATTTAGAAAATGGCTATCCAAAGGATTTAACACTTGTTCATGCTGCAGGACAAAGTGATCGAAAAGATGGTATCCAGCATTTTGCACATGAAGGATTAGTCACTAAAATCATTGGGTCACATTGGGGTCTGCAGCCAAAGTGGATGGAAATGATTTCACAGAATAAAGTAATAGCCTATTGTCTTCCTCAAGGACAGATAGCTCAGTTATATCGATCGATGGCATGTGGTCTCCCTGGAAAAATGAGTAAAGTTGGTTTAGGCACATTCGTTGACCCTCGAATCGAAGGTGGGAAGATGAATGATAGAACGAAGGAATTGGCTAATATATCAGAAATCATGGAATATGACGGAGAAGAGTATATGTTCTATAAGAATATTCCACTGGACATTTGTATTATTAGAGGCACAACAGCAGATGAGATGGGGAATATCTCGATGGAAGAGGAAGCAATGAAGCTAGAGGTACTACCAGCTGTGCTTGCTACAAAAAGATTTGGAGGAAAAGTTATTGCACAAGTGAAAAGAGTAGCACGAACTGGAACGATTCATCCAAAAGAAGTAGTGGTTCCAGGCGTTTTTATTGATGCGATTGTTGTCGCTGATAATCCTTTTGAAGATCATCGGCAGACATCTTCCTGGTATTATGATCCTTCCTATTCAGGTGACTTAAGGGTGCCTCAAGACTCTATTGAGCCGTTGGAATTGAATATCCGCAAGTTTATTGGGAGAAGGGCGATTATGGAAATTAAACCAGGTGATGTCATCAATCTTGGTACAGGAATTCCGAATGATGTAGTTGGAAAAATTGCCAATGAAGAAGGAATTACAAACGACATTATGATAACGGTTGAATCAGGTATTTATGGAGGGATACAAGCGGGAGGAATTGATTTTGGAATTGGGCAAAATCTATTTGCTATGATTACACACCATGAACAAATGGATTACTATAACGGTGCGGGAGTTGATGTCACCTTTATGGGTGCTGGTGAATTAGACGGAGAAGGAAATATAAACGCTACAAAGATGGGGACAAGATGTACCGGTGCTGGTGGCTTTATTGATATTACACAAAATGCGAAAAAGGTTGTTTTCTGTGCAACCTTTAATACAGGTGGAACGGAAATTTCGTTAGAAAATAGTAACGTGGTTATCAAAAAAGAAGGCGCAATAAAAAAAATGGTCAACAAAGTTTCACAGATTTCCTTTAATGGAAAATTGGCCAGAGAAAAAGGGCAAGATGTAGTATTTGTAACAGAGCGAGCTGTATTTAAATTAGTCAAAGAGGGTGTCATGCTAACAGAAATTGCACCAGGTATTGATTTACAAAAGGATGTATTAGATAGGATGGATTTTACTCCGATTATTTGTGAAGATTTAAAATTAATGGATGAACGTTTGTTTAGAGATGGACCATTTGGTTTGAAAAATAAACAATTTGAGCAATGAAATGGGAGGGAAGTATAAATGGGCAGATTACACGATAAAGTTTCTATTGTTACAGGTGCAGCTAGAGGGCTAGGAAAAGGAATTGCCGAAAAGCTTTGCAAGGAAGGAGCAACAGTAGTAATTGCTGATATTTCAGAGGAAGCTTGTAGGGATGTAGTAAATGAATTTACTGAAAAGGGATATGAAGCAGCGTACTGTGCAACAAATATAGCGAATCAAGAAGAAGTGAAGAATCTTTTTGCTTATACAGTACGAGAGTTTGATACAGTTGATATTTTAGTTAATAATGCTGGGATTAACAGAGATGTAACCATTCATAAGATGACGGTTGATCAATGGCAACAAGTCATTGATGTGAATTTAACAGGAACGTTTTTTTGTACACAAGAAGCGGCATTACTTATGAGAGAAAAAGAGTATGGTAGAATCATTTCCATTTCATCTGCTAGTTGGTTAGGTAACTTTGGCCAGGCAAACTATGCAGCTTCAAAGGCGGGAGTTGTGGGATTAACAAAGACAGCTTCGAGAGAATTAGCGATAAAAAATATTACTTGTAATGCGATTTGTCCAGGGTTTATTGAGACAGATATGACACGAGGTGTTCCTGAAAAGGTTTGGGATATAATGGTTTCCAAGATTCCGATGAAGCGTGCGGGGAGTCCTTCTGATGTGGCGAATATGGTTGCATTCTTGGCATCTGATGAAGCCTCCTATATTACAGGAGAAGTAATAAATGTCGGCGGTGGAATGATTCTTTAACTCATATTTCAAAAGACATTATTCTAGGAAGAGGGGAATGTAAAATGGCAAATTTGAAAGAAGTGGTAATCGTTTCAGGTTCAAGAACTGCGATTGGAAAATTTGGTGGTAGTCTAAAAGATATTCATGTTACAGATTTAGCAGCAACGGTTGTGAAAGATGCTGTTATAAAAGCTGGAATCTCATCAAATGAAGTGGATGAATTAATAGTAGGAAATGTAGGGCAAATTGCTGAAAATGGATTTATTGGTAGAGTAGTATCATTAAAGGCAGACTTACCATTAGAAACGACAGCCTATTCCGTTAATAGACAATGTGGTTCAGGCTTGCAAGCAATTGTCGATGGAATGTTAGAAATTCAAACAGGTAATGCAGATGTAGTAGTTGCTTGTGGAACAGAAAATATGTCCCAATTACCTTATTATGATAAGGGATCACGCTTTGGATATAAAATGGGGAATGGAGTTTTAGAGGATGGATTACTTACTATTTTAACATGGCCAGGTGGACCTTATCATAATGGAACAACAGCAGAAAATGTGGCAGAAAGATACCATGTTTCCCGAAAGGAACAGGATGAATTTTCGATACAGAGTCAGGAAAAGGCAATTAAAGCCATTGAAGAAGGGAAATTTAAAGATGAAATTGTCCCTATCGAATTAAAGGATCGTAAAGGCAATGTATCTTATTTTGACACAGATGAGCATCCTAGAGCAGGATTGACGATTGAAAAGTTAAGTAAAATGAAACCTGCTTTTAAAGAGAATGGATCTGTTACTGCTGCGAATGCTTCAGGTATTAATGATGGCGCAGCTGCAGTCGTATTGATGTCAAAAGAAAAAGCAGTAGAATTAGGGATTAAGCCGATTCTAAAAATAAAAGGGTATGCTGTTGCTGGAAATGAGCCAGAACTTATGGGGTATGCACCTAAATTATCGACGGAAAAATTAGCGAAAAAATTAAAAGTGAATCTACAGGAAATTGACCTTTTTGAAATAAATGAGGCTTTCGCTTCCCAAGCATTTGCTGTGATAAGAGATTTAGAGATTAACCCAAATAAAGTAAATGTGAATGGTGGCGCAATTAGTTTAGGTCATCCAGTAGGGGCCACTGGTGTGATATTGGCTGTTAAAATGATGTATGAAATGCAGCGTACTAATCAGAATACAGGAATTATTAGTATGTGTATAGGTGGAGGGCAAGGAATTTCTGCTTTATTTGAAAGATGTGAATGATGATTAGTATTTTGATGTAATAAAAAAACTACAATCAATGGAGATGGTAAATCCTCTCTGATTGTAGTTTTTTTTATTACTTCAATTTCCGACTCAAAAAAGCTTTCGTACGCAAAGATTGAGGATTTGTAAAGAGACTACTTGGAGGTCCAGATTCTTCGATTACCCCATTGTCCATGAAGATGACTTTGTTTGCGACTTCCTTGGCAAATCCCATTTCATGGGTAACGACTATCATCGTCATTTTTTCTTCTGCTAAGTCTTTCATCACTTCTAACACTTCACCAGTTAATTCAGGGTCTAGTGCAGATGTTGGTTCATCAAACAGCAAAATTTCTGGTTCCATCATTAATGCCCGAGCTATGGCAACGCGCTGTTTTTGTCCTCCTGATAGTTTAGCTGGATAAACGTTTATGAAATTGGAAAGCCCGATTTTCTCCAGTATTTTCATGCTTCTGTCATGAATGGTAGCGGCTGATTCTTTCTTGACTAATTTCGGTGCAAGTTCAATATTTTCTTTGACGGTAAGATGTGGAAAAAGATTGAAATGCTGAAACACCATTCCCATCTTTGTCGTAATCTGTTTAATTTTTTGGGGCGGTGAGTAGATTCCGTCTTTCACTAACTCTTCCCCACAAACACGAATACTACCACCATCTATTTTTTCTAAATCGACAAGACAACGGAGCATCGTACTTTTTCCAGAACCAGATGGACCAATAACCGCAACGACATCATTGTTATTGACTTCAAAGGTAATTTGCTTTAATACATCGACCTTGTCGTATGATTTTTTAATATTCTCTATTTCGATGATTGCCATAAAAATCCGTCCTTCTTATTCAAATTTAAATCTACGCTCCAGCCATTTAAATAGTGCTGTTAATAGTAGAGTCATGATTAAATAAATAATCCCTGCGATGAAAAATGGAATAATCGTAAAATCCCGATTTACAGCAGTTTGCGCAAAGTGAAGTAATTCTGGGACAGCAACAGCATAGAGCAAGGCTGTATCTTTCACTAATGTAACCGACTCATTTGCAACAGCAGGAAGGGCAATGCGAAACATTTGTGGCAGCACAACACGCGTTGTTGTTTGCCATTTATTTAAACCGAGAACTTGAGAAGCTTCAAACTGACCTTTATCGATAGCAAGTAGACCTCCACGGAAAATTTCCGCAAAATAGGCTGCATAATTCAAAATAAAGCCTAGAGAGGCAGCTACAAAACGATCTAACACCAAGTATTCTCCGATTCCTGGAATCATGGGTAATCCAAAGCAAATAAATAATAATTGCAGTAATAAAGGGGTTCCACGCATGATGTAAACATAATAACTTGCCAGCCAAGCAATTGGTTTGATACTAGATCTTATAGCAAGAGTTAAAAGAAAACCTAGTGGAATGGATACCACAATAGCAATAATAAATAAAAGAACGGTTGCTTGTGCTCCTTCTAACATTGGTTTTAGTATCGACATAATATAATCAAACGACATTTCTCTTCCTCCAACAAAACAAAACAGGGTTTCGTAAAGAAATCCTGTTTTGTTTACGATTCATTTGCGAGTTTACTTTAATACTTTATTTTCTCCAAACCATTTTTCCGAAACTTTAGCGGCTGTTCCATCTTCATTCATCTCATCAAGTGCTTTTTGAAGTTTTTCTAATAAAGCTTCATTGCCTTTTTTAACACCAATTCCATATTCTTCTGGAGCAAGGGACTCTTCAAGCACTTTAAAGGTATCTTGCTCTTTTGTCATATAATAATCAATAACAATTTCATCAATAACGACTGCATCCAAACGACCAGATTTTAAATCACTTAAGGCTAATACGTTATCGGAAAACTCGGTAACTTCTTTAATTTTTGATTTAATCGGATTGCTATCTAATGCATCAGATGCAGAAGAAAGAGATTGTAGCCCAACAACTTTTCCTTCTAAATCATCTAATTTTGTTATGTTTGAATCAGTTAATGTTACGACTACTTGTGCATTTTTTAAATAAGGCTTTGTGAAAAGTACTTTTTCTTTCCGTTCATCCGTTATAGTATATCCATTCCAAATTAGGTCAATTCGACCGCTACTTAATTCGGATTCCTTTGTTTTCCAATCGATTGGTTGGAATTCTACTGACATATCCATTTTTTCAGCAGCTGCTTTCGCATAATCTATATCGAAACCAACGATTTCATTATCTTCATCTCTAAATCCCATTGGAGCGAATTTATCATCAATTCCAATTACTAAAGTATCTTCCTTTTTATCAGATGAATTATTTGAACAAGCTGTAAAAATGAAGAATACAGATGCTAAAATAAGTAAATTAATTGCTAAACGTTTCATGTTGTATAAAGCCACCTTTATGAATTGAAGTTTGTATTTTTTAAGATAAATCTATTAAAAATCAGGCTCTCACCAAAAATACTTTAGTTCGATAATATATTAGAGTGATAAACCAATGAATAGAATTTACCATATTAAAAAAGTAATTGTCAATAAAATATTTTAGTATATTAGTAGAGTAAAGGATTTGTTGGAGGAATTATCCAAAAAAATACTCTTTCTTATTAGTGGATGACTTAGGAATTATAAAGAAAAAGAAGTACTAAAAACTTGAGTGGATTGGTGCGGGAGATTACATAGGCGAAACCTATAAAAAATACGCTTAACATATAACTAGATGGAAATAGTTTCATTACGGTTAATAACCAAGAATAGGTAGAGGTGATAGTTGCTGCAACAGGGAATTAGCGATCAATGATGAATAGCTATTCGCTATCTCCCCCGCAAAGCTAAGATAGGATTTACTCCCTATCATTATTTGTATTAAAAGGTGCATTTATTATGTACTTTTTAGATGATATAAGTGTATCTTTTTTCAATATGTAAGGATGGGTTTCCAATAAAAGTGTTGATAAAAAATTTGGCATTTTTAGTTGTCCATACGCACAGACTAGTGGAAAGGAAATCTGATTGACTGCTTGATCAATAATTTTTTCTAATTCGCCTATTAAGTGGAAAGGCTCCTCCATCGTTGCCCATTCAACATGTGCCCATGATCGAAAAGATATATTATTATCTACATATGGCTGAACGGTTTTATTGAAATATTCTGTGATTGCTGGAGGATGATACCCGCCGCTTGAAAAATAAAAATCTAAACTATTAACATAATGTAGCTGTTTCATTTGTTCAGAAGTAAGGATAAATGTTAATTTCTCATAAATCCTTTTGAAATTCCGTTCATTCTCAACTAGAATAATATAATCACCTGCATCAATCCCAGTATGGATAAACTGAATTACTTCCTCCATATAGTTTTTCCTATCGATATAAAAAAATAATACATGTAATTTTTCTTTCCCTTCTAAAAATTGCCTCTTTATATATTCCAATTAAGCACCTCTCCCTTTTTTCTAATTCCATTATAGTAGATTTTCTAATAAAAGTAAGTCTCAGATATTGGGGGAAATAAGCAGAAGCCGAAAGATAAGAAGAATTTTTCGATTATCCTCTAATTGGATAACTGAGAGTTGAAAGTTTAGGAAAAGGCTGGGACAAAACTAAATAACTAATTTTTAAAGACGAACAATCTCTAAGTTAACTCTTAAATAAAGCTAATTTCTCATGATGATTAGCTATGTTTTAAATATAGTCAAGTGTAAAAATAAGTCGTTCCATTGCGCTACAGACACTGCACTTGAGGCCACTGAAAAAGTGATTACCTGGTGAATCGGTAGTTACCAAACCATTCTAACTTAGTGTAGGCTTTTGTTTTCCGAGGCTTACCGCACGACTCACCGGGGCGAGCGCCGAGCCGCTTCACAGCTCACGCTCCTGCAGGGTCTCGGACTTTCTCGCATCTCCCGTAGGAGTCGAGCGGACACCTCTCCAAACCAACTTATTATTTGCTTTCAAATAAATAAAACCTCATTTAATTTGGAGAACTAGACTTTTTCAGTGCCCTCCTCGCATGCGCTGCGGGGTCTCAGCCTTTCCTCTATTTCCCGCAGGAGTCGAGTGCCTTCAGCTCAATCCCCTTCGTTTTTAAACTTTTTTCCCAACTGCTAAACACGAATTTTCATGTGTATTAACCATATGAAAGTTTGTCTATATTATTAGCTGAAATGCTTATGTCCCAGCCTCGATTTGTATAACGGGTAATAATGAAAAAAGGGTCCGACAAAGGGCTAGCGAATATTTTTCCACTTTAGAGAACCGGACCCATTATGAGGGTGGGTATAAGGGAAGTCTTTATTAAGTTTCTCATTTAACTCTGCTATGGATAAATGCTCCAACATTTCAGAGGATAAGCCGCTATTACAAACAATCTTTTGAATGAGAATATTTTTAATGGATTTCGTTTTATCGTAATAAACCATTGTAATTCCCCCTAATTTAATCTATTTCATTTTTCGAAGATATCAAAGAAGTATTGATAATATCATTATAACTTAACAAGTTGACTATTCCAAGTGGTTAAGGTGGATTTATTTCATAGTTAATGATTATGTTTTGATTTGTTCCATAATTGCTTATTGTGGCAAAATGCCCAATTCGTTATAATGGGCAAAAGGATAAGTGACTGAAGATTAAGATTTATTTATTTATAAAAGGGGTGGGGGCATGTGTAAGTACGAACTCATATTATTTGATTTAGATGGAACAATTTCAGATCCTAAAGAAGGAATCACGAAATCTGTTCAATATGCATTGCAAAAGCTTGGGAAAGAAGAACCTGATTTAGATAAATTAGAAAGGTTTATTGGTCCGCCACTACAAGAATCTTTTCCAAAATACTATGGTTACAACGAGGAAATAACGAATCAGGCCATAGCACTATATAGAAAGCGATTTTCGCAAAGCGGAATGTTTGAAAATGAATTATATCCAAGTATATCGATGTTACTCGACTTATTACAAAAAGAAGGTTGCATTTTAATTGTTGCCACTTCCAAACCAACTATTTTTGCGGAGACGATTTTGAAATATTTTCAAATCGAGCAATATTTTACGCAAATCATTGGCAGTAATCTCGATGGGACTAGAACTTCAAAAACAGAAATTATTCAATACATAGTAGATTTATATCCGTCTTATCAGCTGAGTGACTTTGTGATGATAGGGGATAGGGAGCATGATATCATTGGAGCAAAAAATGTAGGTATTGATTCGATAGGAGTTACATATGGCTATGGCTCATATGAAGAGCTACACAAGGCAAATGCAACCTATATTGTGGAGAGTATCGATCAATTAACTGATATTTTAATAGGGAGAAAGAATGAGAGAAAACAGCAAATTAATCTTGTGACAGAGGATGAGGCTCCTCTTGTCCATAGGCTAATGCTAGAGGCGTTTGAAGATTATCGATATATGGAGGTGCCCTCAAGTGCACTGAATGAACCAATAGACAAATTAATAGATGCACTCAAAAATGGAACAGAGCAAGCAATTCTTTATCGATTAAATGCTATCCCTCTTGGTTCCTCCCGTTTACAGCTAAAAGGAGATTCTCTTTATTTTTCGAGACTTTCCGTTACTCCTTCAGCAAGAGGGAAAGGGATTGCGCAAGAAATGTTAGCATGGATGGAAGAATATGCATTATTAAACGGAAAGCAGAAAATGGTGTGTAAAGTTAGAGCAAATGTACGAAAGAATATAAGTTTATACGAAAAATTGGGATTTATCATAACAAAAGAAGAAGAGGCAAACAATCCAAATGGAAAACTAGTTAAAACAGTTAATATGGAAAAGCAGATAAAAAGGAAAACTCCATCTACCATTTAAATCGGTTGAATAGTAAAGTCCTCTCTTTGGTGAGAGAAAGTCTTTTCTATTATGTACTAAAATGCCCAATTTAAGTTGCCTCTGTCTCTATGTTTATGGTATAAACCAAACGAATATCCATCCAAATAAATAATAACTATATATGCAAGTGTTATATGATAATCTATAATGAATATACTGAAAATTCCATACCTAATAGGTAGAAGGGGAAAGACATAAGGAGGAAAAAGCGTAATGAATTACAAATTTGCCAATCGAATAGAACGAGTAAAACCATCAGCTATCAGAGAACTACTAAAATTGGGGGCGGATCCTTCTATTATTTCATTTGGAGGTGGATATCCAGATCCAGAGATTTTTCCAATTGAAAAATTAAGAAAAGTATACGATCAGGTACTACTAGAAGAGGGAAAATTGGCGCTGCAATATACAGGAACAGAAGGATTAATGGCATTAAGGGAAAAGCTTGTGAACCGAGTGAAGAAAATTGGCATAAGCTGTGATGTTGATAATCTTTTTATTATTCAGGGCGGACAGCAAGGATTAGATCTTGCAGCCAAGGCTTTTATTGATTATGGAGATATTATTATAACGGAGAATCCAACTTTTTTAGGTGCGCTTGCTGCATTTAATCCATATGAACCAGAATACATAGGTGTATCAATGGATGAAAATGGTATGAGAATGGACGAACTTGAGGCTGTATTACAAAAGCATCCTAATGCGAAGCTTATCTATACGGTTCCTGAATTTCAGAATCCTACAGGAGTGACGATGAGCTTAGAGAGAAGAAAGGCTTTAGTAGACTTAGCAAATAAATATAATGTCGTCATTGTAGAAGATAGTCCGTATCGTGAAATACGATACGAAGGAGAAGATATGCCATCTATTAAAAGTTTTGACACAGAGGGAAGAGTTATTCATATTGGAAGCTTTTCGAAAATTCTTAGTCCAGGATTACGTCTTGGCTGGTTAATTGCAGATCGTGCATTAGCTGAGAAACTAAGCTTATTAAAGATGGCTTCCGATACGCAAAATTCTACTTTAAATATGTATGCAGTGAATCGATTTATGGATATGTATGATTTGGATGAGCATATCGCACATATCAAAGAAACGTATAAACATAAGAAAGAATTGATGTTTCAAACGCTACAGGAAGCTTTTCCGAAAAGTGTTACCTATACATATCCGCAAGGCGGTTTGTTTACATGGCTCACTTTTCCACAACATATTGATACAAAAATTCTTATGCAGGAACGTAGTTTGCCAATCGCAAAAGTAGCTTACGTGCCAGGTGAAAGCTTTTTCCCTAACATGCAAGAAAAAAACCATTGCCGAATTAATTATTCGTATATGTCAGAAGAGAATATCATTAAAGGCATTACAAGTTTAGGGGAAATAGTGAAGGAAATGTGTTAGGAAGCAACTATTTAAATAACGAAAAACGTAAGTTAGTTACTTTTGATAACTTTTTAATGATAAGTAAGTCATATTATTTGCAATTAAATAATCTCAGTATTAGGATAAAAAAGTAATACAAATTTTCAAAAAATACGGAGGTTAAAAGGATGAAAATTGGAATTATCTTAGGTAGTACACGTCAAGGAAGAGTGAGTCCACAAGTTGGAGCATGGGTGAAAGAAATTGCTGACAAGCGTGGAGATGCTGAATACGAAATCGTTGATATTGCAGATTTTAATTTACCATTTTTAGGTTCAGCAGAAGGCCAAGAAAATGTTGCAGCTTGGAATGAAAAGTTAGCTAGCCTTGATGGCTTCGTATTTGTTGCTGCAGAATATAATCACAGTATAACTGGTGCTTTAAAAAATGCTTTAGATTCTGCAAGAGAAGCTTGGAACAATAAAGCAGCTGGAATTGTAAGCTATGGTTCAACAGGTGGAGCACGAGCAGCAGAGCATTTACGAGGAATTTTAGGCGAATTGCAAATTGCTGACGTTCGAGTTCATCCAACGCTTTCTTTATTTACTGATTTTGAAAACTTCACAACATTTAAACCATCTTCTCTTCATTTAGAGAACATGAATGCAATGCTTGATCAAGTAGTAGCTTGGAGCACAGCATTAAAAACAATTCGTGGATAATTTGTATACATAGAGTAGGGCTTTTGAAGCCTTACTCTTTTTTTCTTATAGGGGAAAATCTGGTCGAAGAATTTTAGAAAAAATATTTTAATAATAAGACAAATGGGTAATATAAATAAGAAAAAAATTTTCGACTGGAGGAGAAAAGTGACTGCATTTTTAGAAGCAATAAAAAACCGTCGTTCTTATTATGGCATTAGTAAAGAACAAGTAGCATCTGATGAAAAAATCCAAGATATTGTGAATGAAGCTGTGTTGCATACACCATCTTCTTTCAATTCCCAAAGTACAAGAGTAGTGGTTTTATTAAACGAACAACATGATAAACTTTGGGATCTCACTGCAAGGGAGTTACAAAAAATTGTTCCAGCGGAGAACTTTTCTTCCACAAAAGAAAAATTAAATTCCTTTAAAGCAGGATATGGAACGATTTTATTTTTTGAAGATCAAGAAGTAGTAGAAGGATTACAAAAGCAGTTTGCGTTATACGCAGAGAATTTTCCAGTTTGGGCAAACCAAACGAACGCCATGCATCAATTGGTCATTTGGACTGCTTTGGAAGAAGTAGGATATGGAGCTTCTTTGCAGCATTATAACCCACTTATTGATGAGACCGTACAAGCAGAATGGAAAATTCCTTCTACATGGAAGCTTGTTGCACAAATGCCATTTGGTAAACCAACAGCAGAACCAGGTGAAAAAGAATTTAAGCCACTAGAGGATCGCGTAAAGCTTTTTAAATAAGGCTGTTTTAAGAGAAGCTCCTAGTATAGGAGTTTTTCTATTTGGCTTAAATGGACGCTGACGTAAGCAAAATCAAAGTAAAATCCCTGCTATTGTGTTAGGATGATAGCATCATTATAAAGAAGGTGGAAAAATGAAAATTGATGTATGGTCAGACTTTGTTTGCCCTTTTTGCTATATTGGCAAACGTCGTTTAGAGATTGCGTTAGAGCAATTTCCTTTCAAAGACCAAGTTGAGGTTGAATTTAAGAGCTTTGAACTAGATCCGAATGCAGAAGTTTACTCTGGAAAAAGTATCCATGAGGCGCTTGCTGGTAAATATAGAATGAGTATCGAGGAAGCAAAGAATGCGAATGAAAATGTTGGCAATCAAGCTGAAAGCACAGGTTTAAGCTATGATTTTGATAACATGAAACCAACGAACACATTTGACGCCCATCGTTTAACAAAATATGCGAAAACGGTTGGAAAAGAAAAAGAGTTAACAGAGAAATTATTGCATGCTTACTTTACAGAAGGAAAACTAATAAGTGATCATCAGGTATTAGTGGAAATTGGTAAATCAGTCGGCTTAGAAGAAGCAGAGCAACAAAAAGTATTAGCAGATGCCACTAGCTTTGCAAATGATGTCAGAATTGATGAAGCACTAGCTGGACAAATTGGTGTGACAGGTGTTCCATTCTTTGTCATCAATCAAAAATATTCAGTTTCTGGAGCCCAACCAACTGAAACTTTTAAGCGTGTCCTAGAACAAGTATGGCAGGAAGACCATCCAGCCCCTAAATTTCAAGACATTACCGGAGTAGGTGCTGTTTGTACAGACGAAGGATGCGAAGTTCCTAAGAAATAATGGATAGAGTATTTAAGTGAATAAGGAAAAGAGATAGTCAAAACAATGGCTATCTCTTTTTCTTTTCAATCATTCGGAATGAATTTAATTGAAAGCGTTTTTAAAAAAGTATGCGCTTTATAAAAAAATGTACTATACTATAAATAGATATAACAAGCGTAAGTTTTTAAAGTATAGACTTTTAAGTTCAAATGCTTATAATTAAAATATCATTATCTATTCATTATAAGATTAAAAGATATTGCAAATAAAATATATAGAATTATTTTTTCTAATTAAGGTGGCTCGTTTATGAATAAGTATGAAGCGATAGCAATTGAAGTTAAACGTCGAATTAAAGAAAACTTTTATCCATTGGATCATCCTATACCTGATGAGATTACATTATCTAAAGAGTTTTCCTGCAGCAGAATGACAATGAAAAGGGCATTGGATAAACTTGTGATGGAAGGACTTCTTTATCGTAAAAGAGGACATGGTACCTTTATCGTTCAATCTGCTCTACATGCCAGTAGAGTAAATGTTTTGTCAAATGAAATCACTGGATTATCCAAGCTATTAGATGGAGAGAAAATAGCGAGTAAAATCATTACATTTGAAGTTCATTTTCCCTCAGAAGAGGTTGCGGCACATTTGGCAATTGATATAAAAACACCAGTGTATCATATCATTAGATTGAGATCAGTGAAAGACGAACCATATGTCTTAGAAATTACTTATATGCCAACAACCATTATATCAGGTTTAAATGACGAGGTTTTATATGGATCCATTTATGAGCATATTACGAAAACATTAGGACTAACGATTGCTGGATCGCATCGGAAAATTAGAGCATGTAAATCCACAGAGCTAGATCATGAACATCTTGCATGTGAATTAGATGACCCTATCCTTGAAGTAGAACATGTTGGCTATTTAAATAATGGCATTCCATTTGAATATTCATTTTCCCGTCACCGCTATGATAAATTTGAGGTAACAACCGTAAATTTAAAACGTTAGGTGAAAGGATTTCTATTCAAAGAAATGAAAAATAGAGCAGCTATCAGGAAGGTGAAGTTCTTTCGATAGCTGCTTTTTTCTTAGTGTAGATTATTGAAAATTAAAAAATATAAAGAAAAACTATTTACATTTACGTTGCGTCAACGTTTACGATGAAAGAGTCAGGAGGGGAACAGATGGAATACACCGTACATGCATTAGGTAAGTTAGCAGGAGTAAGTACAAGAACATTGCGATATTATGATGAAATAGGCATTCTCAAGCCGGCGAGAATCAATTCATCAGGATATCGTATCTATGGACAAAATGAGGTAGATAAATTACAGCAAATTCTGTTTTACCGTGAGCTAGATGTTCCATTAGAGACTATAAAGAATATGATGGCTTCTCCTACTTTTGATGTCAAACAAGCATTAAAGGAACATCACGAAAAACTCCTGGCTAAAAAAGAACAGCTACATCTGTTAATTGCAAATGTAGAAAAAACGATGGAAACAATAGAAGGGAGTAGGACGATGTCTAATCAAGAAAAATTTGTGGGCTTTAAAAAGAAAATGATAGAAGATAACGAGGCGAAGTATGGCAAAGAAATAAGAGAAAAGTATGGGGAAGAGATGATAGACCAATCTAATGCTAAATTAATGAATATGTCAGAAAATGATTATCGAAGCATGGTTGAAGTGGAGAAGACATTATTTTCTACCTTACAAGAAGCCTTAAAAGAAGGCAATCCTGCTGGAGAGGCTGGGCAAAAAACAGCAGGGTTGCACAAGCAATGGCTTTCCTTCACATGGCCAGAATACACGAAGGAGGCACATGCGGGACTTGCAGAAATGTATGTTGCTGATGAAAGATTTACCTCCTATTATGACAAAGTGCAAGTAGGAGCTACAGCTTTTTTGCGGGATGCTATTTTGATTTATACCGGGATGGCTTCTAAAAGTTAACTAAAGAAAAAACTCCTTGATTGTCTTCCATCAAGGAGTTTTTATAAGTAATCACTAAATCAAGAAGCATTTCTAACTTTTTTTGCCACTACTTTACGAGAAGTCATATATCTCCATCCTGTAAGAAGCAAACCAACAAAACAAAGACTGCTTGAAACAAGAAATACGACATGCATCCCACTAAGAAAAATATCAGGTCTCCCAGGGATAAGGGCAGTTACTCGGTAGCCTGCTTTCATGCTCATAACAGAGAATAATATGCTTGTTGCAACAGAAATTCCGACGACCATTCCTAAATTACGAACAAGTGAATTAATGCTACCTGCGATTCCTAGCTGTTTCCGCTCTACTGTCGACATAATTAGTGAATTATTAGGAGACTGGAAAAGACCAGTGCTGGCGCCAAGCATAATAATCCATAGTGCAAGACTTGTGAGCGTACTTCCTTCATGAAGGAAAGTTAAACCGATTTGGGCAACAATCATTACTAAAAGTCCTGCAAAGGTAATAGCCTGACCACTTATTCTATCGGATAATGCACCACTTAAAGGCGCGACAATTGCCATGGTAATTGGAAAGAGCATAAGGATATAACCTGAATGCAATGCTGACATTCCAAGAATATCCTGTGTGTAAAAAGGAGACAGGATATTAAAACAAAAATTTGCGATAAATACAATAAATGCACAAAAGATGCTGATAGAAAAAAGTGGATTCTTAAAGATAGAAAGCTCTAGCATTGGGCTTTCTTTTCGATATTCTACGATGATAAAACTGATAAATGTAAGGATTCCTATAATAATGGAAGTAATGATATACCAGTTTGAATAGCCATATTGTTGCCCAAGTAATAAGCCACCGATAGAAAGAATAATGGCAAAGCTAAATAATAAGCTTCCTGCTACATCTATCTTTGTCTTTGTTATGGTGACATCCTTAGGCAATATCTTCCACGCTAAAGCAATGGCAATAAAACCGATTGGGATGTTTATCCAAAAGATATATTCCCAGCCTAAGCTTGAAATAATGATCCCACCTAAGCTTGGTCCTGTAATACTTCCTAAAGAGACAAACGTTCCAATTAAACCTAATGCTTTTCCTCTCTCTTTTACAGGAAAAATTTCCGTTACAATACCTTGGCTATTTGCCATTGTCATTGCTGCGCCAAATGCTTGGATAATCCGTGAAATGACTAATAAGGATAGAGAAGTACTTAATCCACAAAGGAATGAACCAATGATAAATAGTATCGAGCCCCACTTAAAGACGTTAATTTTTCCAAACATATCCCCTAATTTTCCAAAGAAAAGGATAACGGTACAGATTGTGAGTAAATAACTAATAACAATCCATTGAGAACTGGCGAATGCTAGACCTAGCTGTTTAGAAATTGTCGGTAGTGCAATATTAACAATACTCGCATCAAGGGTTGCCATAAATGTGAATATATTTAAAACAGTAAAAATGAGCCAGCGACGTTGATGAACTTCTTGGTTGACTTCTTTTACGGAAGGTTGCAAATAATCACCTCGTTTATTTAGTTGCATATGTAACTATTATTGCTTCATTTTAAAATAATTTAGTTGCGCACGCAACTAAAATTTTGTATGCTACAATCAGTAAAATTAGTCTTCACTTTCTTATATGAAACTATCCGAGGGGGATAAAATATGAATGAAATGCCAATAGGAAGGATTGTTTCGATGATCCATAGGCAGAATCAGAAATTTCTTTCGAGGGAATTGAAGCCATTTGAGTTAGGAAATGGTGGGCAACACGCCTTTTTAAAAATGATTATTGCCAAGCCGGGGATTAACCAAGATGAACTTTCCTCTCAGTTAAAGTTTGATAAAGCAACAACCGCTAGAGCAATCAAGCATCTTGAAAACGTCGGGTATGTTGATAGACAAACAGATAACAAAGATCGGCGTTCAAATAATTTATATCCAACAACTAAAGCACGAACTATTTTTCCACAGATACAAGAAGTGTTAGAACGGCTAAATGAAGAAATTACTAGCAATTTGACTGCTGAAGAAGAACGTCAATTGCTTCAATTATTGAAAAAGATTTATCCCACTCTTAAACTTCAGTAAGAATCAACTTTAGGTTTGGGAGAATGGAAAGAAGATAGACGTCCGTGAAGGTTCGATTGGTTCAACTAACCATCAGTGAAGGATAAAGGAAAACCCCACTAATGGTTAGTTCATTTTATTCTGCATTATGAGCGGTGGAATATCCAATATCCCCACCAATTATGAAAAAAAATGAAAGATAAATAGCAACTATTTTTCAGTTAAATATTCAGCCAGGCTTAGCCAATTATTTTCAATCAATGCTGGGAGCTGCTCCTTGCTATCATTTGATATACAGGAAATAATTTCTTGATGCTGTTTAATTGATTTTTTCCCATCGAAAGTATTGAACTTTTGTAATTCAAGTCGACGAATTTTTGGAAGAAGGCGATCTAAAGCTAGCATTATTTCGGGATTATGTGATGCCTCAATAATTACTGCATGGAATTGATCATCCATTTGGATTGCTCTATACTTATCCTCCACTTTTAAAGCTTCAGCAAATTCATTATTTATTGCTGTCATTTGGTCGGCATGTGTAAGAGTTAAAGTGGTGAGAGCTAATCTAGCAGCCAATCCATGGAGCGAGGCTACAACGGTAAAGGCGTGCATCGCTTGTTCTACTTCAACTAGGCTTACAACTGTTTCGGAACCTGGAGAAGTTACAATTAATCCTTCATCCTCCAATTTTTTGAGAGCTTCTCGTACTGGGGTTCTGCTAACACCAAATTGTTCAGCCAATGCTTTATCGTTAATTCTCTCACCAGGCTTTAGTTCAAGATGGATAATTGCTGATCTTAATCGGTCGTATACTTGTGCTCTTAATGATTGACGTGGAATTTGCGTAATGTTTTTCATAGCAATAATATATCATATTTCGGTTATATTAGTGGAAAAGAGTAGGTTCATAAAATCATTCACAAAATCGTCAAATCTATTTAGTTTACTTTTATACCATACAGGGGTATAATATAAATATGCGATATATCGTTAAGGGGGATTTTTATTGGACAATAATGAGCATGAATTAGAAAGTTGCCATCTTACGAGTGACAGAAGAAGTCATCATTCAGATAAAGTAAAACAGAATTTAGTGACCAGATTAAATCGTATTGAAGGTCAAATTAGAGGGATAAAAGGTCTAATAGAAAAAGATACGTATTGTGACGATGTTATTACGCAAATTTCTGCAACACAATCTGCTTTAAATAGTGTTGCAAAGATTTTATTAGAAGGCCACTTGAAAAACTGTGTCGTAGAGCGTATTCAAGAAGGAGACATGGAAGTAGTTGACGAGGTTTTAACAACCATTCAAAAATTAATGAAAAAATAAGGAGTGTTTTCAGATGGAAAATGTAACGTTAAAAGTGGAAGGAATGTCTTGTAATCATTGTGTAAAAGCGGTAGAAGGAAGTGTAGGAGAGCTTGCAGGCGTTTCAGCTGTTAAAGTTAATCTTAAAGAAGGATTAGTTGATGTAGCATTTAATGCTAATGAAGTTGCTCTTGAAAAAATTAAAGAAGCAATTGACGAGCAAGGCTATGATGTAAAGTAATTCAATTTAAAAAATGTGCGATCGTCTGCACATTTTTATTTTCAATCAAATATACCCTATATAGGTATAAGGAGTTTTTGCGATATGGCTGAACAAAGTGTAGTGAAAAGTAAAGGTAAAATAAATGAACAGACATTTGAGATTACGGGAATGACCTGTGCAGCTTGTGCAAATCGTATTGAAAAAGGTCTTAACAAAATGCAAGGTGTTGAACAAGCTACAGTCAATTTGGCGCTTGAAAAGGCAACGGTTACGTATAGAGAAGAGGAACTATCAACAAATGAAATTAAAGAAAAAGTAGAAGGATTGGGCTATGGAATAATAACTGAAAAACTGGAACTAGATATTTCAGGAATGACTTGTGCTGCCTGTGCAACAAGAATTGAAAAAGGCTTAAATAAGATGGCTGGTGTTAACACTTCAACCGTGAATCTGGCATTGGAGAATGCAACAATTGAGTACAATCCGGCAAGTATTGCAGCAGATGAGATAATTGGAAAAATTAATAAGCTTGGCTATGGAGCAACAAAAAAGGAATCAAAGCAAGCGACCATAAATAAAAAGGAAGCAGAATACCAAAGACAAAAACGGAAATTTCTTTTTTCGATCGTTTTATCACTTCCTTTATTATGGACAATGGTTGGTCACTTTACCTTTACTTCCTTTCTCTACGTACCAGATATATTAATGAATCCTTGGGTACAAATGGCGCTGGCAACTCCCATTCAATTTTTTGTAGGAAAACAGTTTTATATAGGAGCATATAAAGCATTAAAAAATAAGAGCGCTAATATGGATGTCCTTGTTGCATTAGGAACCTCAGCTGCTTATTTTTATAGTGTCTATCTATCTTTTGAGACATTAGGGCATTTCGGTCATCCTGTTGGATTATATTTCGAAACAAGTGCCATTCTAATTACTTTAATTATTCTGGGCAAATTATTTGAAACGAAGGCAAAGGGAAGATCTTCCGAAGCGATAAAAAAACTGATGGGGCTTCAGGCAAAGACTGCTGTCGTCATTCGAGATGGGGAGCAAACGGAAATTCCTCTTGAGGAAGTTTTAGCAGAAGATATACTTCTTGTAAAACCGGGAGAAAAAATTCCCGTTGATGGCGAAATTATTGAAGGACAGTCAGCAATTGATGAATCTATGCTTACAGGTGAAAGTATTCCAGTTGATAAACAAGGGGGAGACACCGTAATTGGTGCTACCATTAATAAAAATGGATTCTTAAAAATGAAAGCGACAAAGGTTGGGAAAGAGACAGCCCTTGCGCAAATTATTAAAGTAGTGGAAGAAGCCCAAGGATCAAAGGCACCAATTCAACGATTAGCAGATTATATTTCAGGCATTTTTGTTCCTATTGTAGTGACGCTTGCAATTGTAACATTCCTTTTCTGGTATTTCATTATTACACCTGGAGATTTTGCAGAAAGTCTAGAGAAGTTAATCGCCGTACTGGTTATCGCATGTCCATGTGCACTTGGGCTAGCTACTCCGACTTCTATTATGGCCGGATCAGGTAGAGCAGCCGAATATGGGATATTATTTAAAGGTGGAGAACATCTTGAAATGACGCATAAAATTGACACCATTTTATTAGACAAAACGGGAACAGTCACAAATGGAAAACCTGTATTAACGGATGTCATAACAGATTGGGAGGAAGAAACGTTACTTTCCCTAGTTGGAGCAGCAGAAAGCAAATCAGAGCATCCGCTTGCTGAGGCGATTGTCAAAGGCATAACAGATAGGGGGATTGTCCTTCAGGATACAGCCCAATTTGAAGCAGTTCCAGGCTATGGAATTCGTGCACATGTTGATGGAAATGAAATATTAGTCGGAACACGGCGTTTAATGGATCGATATCGCATCAATGTCGGGAAAATTCTACCTAAAATGAAGGAGCTCGAATCCCAAGGGAAAACAGCAATGCTTATAAGCATTAATGGTAAATATGCAGGGCTTCTTGCAGTCGCAGATACGATTAAAGACACGTCAAAGGCGGCAATTAAGCGATTGAAACAGATGAACTTGGATGTCGTTATGATCACTGGGGACAATCAGCAAACAGCAGAAGCGATAGGGAGACAAGCAGGCATTGACCATATCATTGCAGAGGTATTACCAGATGGAAAGGCTGACGCTGTTAAAAAGCTGCAGCAGAAAGGGAAAAAAGTGGCCATGGTGGGGGATGGCATAAATGATGCTCCAGCCTTAGCCTTAGCAGATATAGGCATGGCTATTGGAACAGGAACAGATATTGCAATGGAGGCAGCCGATATTACGCTTATTCGTGGGGATCTACAAGCAATTGCCGACAGTATTTTAATAAGCAGAAAGACGATTGCCAACATTAAGCAAAATTTATTCTGGGCATTCGGTTATAATACACTTGGTATACCGATTGCAGCAATTGGTTTACTAGCACCTTGGCTAGCTGGTGCAGCGATGGCATTTAGCTCTGTATCTGTCGTATTAAATGCGCTTCGTTTACAGCGATTGAAGCTTTAAATGCTGGTTAGTTAGACTCACATCTCCCGTAAATGAGGAATCGAGGGACATAGCTCGGAAATCATTGTTTTGTAGATGTGCGAATACATCATTTGAAGGATAAAGCTTTGCCTTTTTAAAGGTTCACTTTATGAAAAGATTTTCGGTTGGGTTCATAATCTTTGCAACTTTATCTCATACTAGAATTGTACGTCGATAACTACTAGCAGGAGGTAACGAATAATGGCGAAACAGAAAAAATCAGAAGTAAATAACCAATGGGCAACGGCAAATACAGAAGTTACAAGCAAAAAACAGAATAAGACAGCTACAGATAATCAATGGGCTTCTACTAATAAGAAGCAGTAAATTTTAGAATAAAAAGGCATACCAATATAGATGAATTGGTATGCCTTTTTGAGTTGATTATTAAATTATTTTGCAGCTTCCTGCATTGCTTTAAAACGTTCGATATCATCAGGATTTCCGAAGCTTCGTTGGTTTGTATCTAAGGAAGCAATTGTTTTTATATCGTCTGCATCAAGTGTAAAGTCGAATAAATCAGCGTTTTCCATAATACGATGCTCATGTACGGATTTAGGAATAATAATGGTATCTCGTTCTAAATGCCAGCGTAAAATAATTTGTGCAACTGTTTTATTATGCTTTTTGGCAATGGCCACTAAAGCTGGCAAATCGAATAATCCATTTTTTCCTTGACCGAGGGGAGCCCATGCTTCATGTGCGATATTATGCTGTGCCATATAATTTCGTAATTCAACCTGTTGGAAAAGGGGATGTGTTTCTACTTGGTTTAACATTGGCGTTATTCTTGCTGTTTCGGCTAATTTCTCAAAATGATGAATTTGGAAATTACACACGCCGATAGCACGGACTAATCCTTCTTCATAAAGATCCTCTAATGCTCTCCATGTTTCTTCAAAGCCAGGCGCTGCCCAATGAATAAGATAAAGATCTAAATAATCAAGCTGTAATTTTTTTAAGGATTCGTGAAAAGCTTTTTTTGTTTCTTCATAACCGAAGTCGGTTACCCAAACCTTTGTTGTAATAAATAATTCCTCACGAGGCACACCAGCGAATTTAATAGCATTGCCTACAAATTCTTCATTTTCATACCTTGTAGCTGTATCAATGGACTGATATCCATTTTTTATTGCAGAAAGGACACTTTGCTCACATTCTGTTGGATCGTTGACTAAAAAAACACCAAAGCCCAAATAAGGTATTTCTACTCCATTACTTAGTTTTTTTGTCGAATTAATTGTTAACTCCATTATTTCACCCCGTTAGAATAGATTTTTTCTATCCTAAGCGTATCGGTTTCTGGTTGATTTTTCAAATAATTGAGATGGGTTGGGGGAGTGAGGTTTAGAATAGGAGAGTTGCAAGTAAGAGGATGGAAGTTGCAAGAAAGAGGATGGGTATTGCAAGTAAGAGGGTGGAAGTTGCAAGTAAAAGTGCCAAAGTCGCAAGTAAGAGAGAGAAAGTCGCAAGTAAGAGTGTGAAAGTCGCAAGTAAGAGTGTGAAAGTCGCAAGTAAGAGTATGAAAGTTGCAAGTAAAAGTCGAAGTCGCAAGTAAAAGAGCCAAAGTCGCAAGTAAGAGAGAGAAAGTCGCAAGTAAGAGGGTGAAAGTCGCAAGTAAGAGTATGAAAGTTGCAAGTAAAAGTCGAAGTCGCAAGTAAAAGAGCCAAAGTCGCAAGTAAGAGAGAGAAAGTCGCAAGAAGGAGTGTGGAAGTCGCAAGTAAGAGTATGAAAGTTGCAAGTAAAAGTGTGGAAGTCGCAAGTAAAAGGGTGGAAGTTGCAAGAAAGAGTATGAAAGTTGCAAGTAAAAGTCGAAGTCGCAAGTAAAAGAGCCAAAGTTGCAAGTAAAAGGGTGGAAGTCGCAAGAAAGAGTGTGGAAGTCGCAAGTAAGAGGGTGAAAGTTGCAAATAAAAGTCGAAGTCGCAAGTAAAAGAGCCAAAGTCGCAAGTAAGAGAGCCAAAATCGCAAATAAGAACACCAAAGTCGCAAAAATCCCCCCTCTAAATATAGCAACCATCCGCCCAAAATCGCCAAAACTAGTTTAAAGCCTATCAAAAAGGGGAATCAACTAATTAAACAAGGTATTGGTACTTAAGTGATTAAACCATTCAATTAAATAAAGAAAAACCCTCTATGATAGAGGGCCAGGCTGTCGAGAAAGTCCCGACAGCCTTTCATTTTTTATATTTACTTCATCTATTCACCGCGGTAATTTGATATAATATAATTATCAAATATAGGTTGGTGATTTCGATGTTACATACCCGTTCTCATACTCAAAACGAAGTAGAATTTGTTCTTTTAGATGAGCTTGTTCCAGCTAATCATCTCTTACGAAAAATTGATAAACACATTGATTTTTCTTTTATCCTCGATAAAGTCCGTCCTTATTACTCCGAAGACAATGGTCGTCCATCTTTAGATCCCTTGATTTTATTTAAAATGATGTTTATCGGTTATTTATATGGCATCCGTTCCGAAAGACAATTAGAGCGGGAAATTCAAGTGAATCTTGCTTATCGTTGGTTCCTTGGTTTAAAAATTACAGATCCTGTTCCTCATCATTCTACGATTAGTTGGAATCGGTGTAATCGATTTAAAGATACCACTGTCTTTCAGGACATTTTCGATGAAATTGTTCTTTTAGCGATGAATCATAAAATGGTTGGAGGGAGAGTTTTATTTACTGATTCTACTCATTTGAAAGCGAATGCCAATAAACATAAATTCACCAGAGAAACGGTGAAAGTGGAAACACGCGAATACGTGGAAGAGTTAGATAAAGCGATTGAGGAGGATCGGACTGCCCACGGAAAAAAGCCTCTAAAGAAAAAGGAGGCAGTGGAGGAAACAAAGGAAATTCGGGTTAGTACAACGGATCCTGATTGTGGCTTTATGTCCCGAGATAATAAGCAGGAGATGTTCTGTTATTTAGATCACCGTACGACGGATATGAAGTTTAACATCATTACCGATGCCTTTGTTACCCCAGGTAATGTCCATGATTCTGTTCCTTATTTAGACCGACTTGATCGTCAAATCGATCGTTTCCAATTTCAAGTGGAAGCTGTTGCTTTAGATTCTGGTTATTTAACAAACCCTATTTGTAAAGGGATAGAAGAACGAAATATTTTTGGAGTAATCGCACATAGAAGATATAGTCCAGTAAAAGGACTCTTTCCCAAATGGAAATTCACTTACGATAAAGAAGCCGATTGTTACACTTGTCCAAACGGAGAAATACTGCCTTATCGTACAACAACTCGCGAAGGATATCGAGAATATAAATCAAATCCCAAACGATGTAAAGATTGCCCATTGCTTTCCCAATGTACTCGTTCTAAAAATCATACAAAAGTAGTCACTCGTCATGTTTGGGAAGAAAACAAGGAAAAAATTCGGTTAAATCGTCTTTCTAAATCAGGGAAGGCCCTTTATAAATTTAGAAAAGAAAAAGTAGAGCGAAGCTTCGCAGATTCAAAAGAACTGCATGGGCTTCGCTACTGCCGGTTACGTGGAAAACAAAAGGCAGCCGAACAAGTATTAATGACAGCTGCCTGTCAAAATATAAAGAAGATTGCCATGCATCTATCCAAGATTGGATAGATGCATGAGAGTCTTTTTTCAATGAAATGGAAAAATAAAAGATGTGATTATGTCTACTTAAATAAAAAAATTGTAGAGAAAATTATACTTTCTCTACAATCTGACCCTCTATGATAGAGGGCTTTTCAACAAAACGTAATTATTTTACTGTCTCTGGTACACTCAAGCCTAATCCTTCAGCAACTTTTGTGCCGTATTCAGGATCTGCTTTGTAGAAGTGACCAATTTGACGAAGTTTGATTTCTTCTAATTCTACAGGTTTCATTGCGCCAACAATGTTTGCAACTAATCTTTCGCGTTCTTCTGTAGACATTAAGCGGTATAGGTCTCCAGCTTGTGTGTAATGATCGTTATGGTCATATGCAACACTTTCTGCTACTCCAGATACTGCGAATGGAGTTGTTTTGTTTTCAGGAGTTTCTTTTGGACCGCTAAAGCTATTTGGTTCGTAATAAACTGAACCCCCACCATTGCCATCAAAGCGCATTTGACCATCGCGTTGATAGTTATTTACTTCATTGCGAGGGCGGTTAATTGGTAGTGCATTATGGTTTGCGCCAACACGGTAACGATGTGCATCACTATAAGCAAATAAACGACCTTGTAGCATTTTGTCTGGTGAAACTTCTACACCAGGTACTAATGTTCCAGGAGAGAAAGTAGCTTGCTCTACTTCCGCAAAGTAGTTCTCTGGATTACGATTAAGCACCATACGTCCAACCTCGATTAAAGGATAATCTTTTTGTGACCATACTTTTGTTACATCGAATGGATCAAAACGATACGTATCTGCATCTTCTAATGGCATGATTTGAACATAAAGTGTCCAAGCAGGAAAGTCTCCTTTTTCAATCGCATTAAATAAATCTTCTGTATGATAATCAGGATTTTCCCCAGCAAGTTTAGCTGCTAAATTCACATCAAGGTTTTTAACCCCTTGTTCTGTTTTGAAATGATATTTTACCCACACGCCTTCTCCTTCTTCGTTCACCCATTTAAAGGTATGGCTCCCGAAACCATGCATATGACGAAGGGTTGCAGGAATACCGCGATCTGACATAAGAATGGATACTTGGTGTAAAGATTCAGGTGAATGCGACCAGAAATCCCATACAGCTGTTGGATTTTTTAAGTGTGTTTTTGGATCTCTTTTTTGTGTGTGAATGAAATCAGGGAATTTAATTGCATCGCGAATAAAGAATACAGGCGTATTGTTACCAACGATGTCGTAATTTCCGTCTTCTGTATAAAATTTCACTGCAAATCCACGTGGATCACGAACAGTATCAGCAGAACCTAATTCCCCAGCAACTGTTGAAAAACGAATGAACATTGGTGTTCTTTTACCTACTTCAGATAGGAAGTTAGCTTTTGTGTATTTTGTTAAGTCATTTGTCACTTCGAAATATCCATGAGCTCCAGCCCCTTTAGCATGAACCACACGCTCAGGCACACGTTCTCTATTAAAATGAGCTAATTTTTCAAGTAAATGGACATCTTGTATTAAAGTCGGTCCACGATGTCCAGCAGTTATGGAATTTTGGTTGTCCCCAACTGGTGCTCCCCAGCTAGTAGTTAATCGATTATTTGACATATAAAAATCACCTCATAATTTAGTTCTTTAGCATATGTATATTATAATATCATCTACAAATAAAAAATCAATATAATTTTATAATTATTATAAATAAGTTTTCAGAGGGAATAATATGATAGGGTTTTATCTGCTAAGAAACAAGTAATACTTGACAATGAATAGATTTTATAGAAAAGGCTAATAGAGAAAAGAAATACATGAATGAGAATTAGGAAATATGCAAGAAGCTTATATATATGAATAGAAAATAGTTATATCCATAAATTTTATGAATGGTGTATCCGATTTATTCCTTATAATCTGCTAGGATAAAGACTGTATTTCCCTTATAATGAAAGAAAGATTTTCGTCGGAATAGATTATAGGGGGCTTTACTTCATGTTGCAAAAGGAATCAGGAAAACAGAAAAGTATTATACTAATTGGGTTTATGGGTGTAGGAAAAACAACGATTGGAAAGGCTTTAGCAAATAAACTCAAACGAGACTTTATAGATGTTGATCATCAATTAGAAAGAGAATATAACATGACAGTTACCGAAATTTTTCAATATCATGGAGAGGCGTTCTTCCGAAAAAAGGAGAAGGAGATGATTATTGCTTTATCCAAACAGACACAAAAAGTTATATCCCTTGGGGGAGGAGCTTTTTTACAAGAAGACATTCGGAAAAGCTGTCTTGAAAATGGTATCGTCTTATATTTAGACATGTCCTTTAAAGCGTGGAAGCAAAGAATTCCATTTATTATCGATAGCAGGCCAGTATTACAAGGGAAATCAGAGGAAGAGATAAAGAATTTATTTAATGAGAGAAAGGCAATCTATGTAAACCATCATTTGAAGGTGAAAATGGATGGGAAAGAGCTGGAGGAAATAGTAGAATCCGTAATAGATTCCTTGGATCTTGCTTAAATAATGATAGAGAAATTGGTTATTGGAGGGAAAAAGGTGAGTAAAAGCGTTAAAGTAAGAGATGTTTTCATTGGTGAGGGATTACCGAAAATATGTGTTTCCCTGATTGGTAGAACAGTCCAAGAGCTAAGGGAAGAGGCCGCCTTACTTAAGGAGCTTCCAATCGATATAATAGAATGGCGAAGTGATTATTTTGCAGAAGTAGATGAGATAGGCAGTGTGACAGAGGCTCTGCATCTAATAAGAAATACGATAGGAAATATTCCTTTACTATTTACTTTTCGCACAGCTAAAGAGGGTGGAGAAAGGTCGATAGAGAAGGAAGCATATTTTCATTTAAATAAAAATATGGTAGAAACAGGGCTGATTGATTTACTGGATATCGAATTATTTACGGAAGAAGATGCAATGAAGGAAGTTATCAAGCTGGCGCATTCCCATCAAATCGCTGTTATACTATCTAACCATGATTTTGAAAAAACACCATCGAAAGAGGAAATTATTTCTCGATTACAGAAAGCACAACAATTAGGTGCTGATATTCCAAAAATTGCAGTCATGCCTCAATCTGTTAAAGATGTTTTAACATTATTAGATGCAACGGCAACGATGAAGGAAATTGCTGCAGACATACCAATTGTAACAATGTCAATGGGAGGAAAAGGGGCTGTAAGTAGAATGGCAGGAGAAATATTTGGTTCAGCTATTACGTTTGCATCAGCAAAAAAAGCATCAGCACCAGGGCAAATTCCAATTGAAGAATTAAGAAATATCTTAACTACTTTACATAAAAGTTTATCGTACTCTTAACGGACAGTAGGGTTCAACTACAAGCATAGGAGCATTCGAAAACGATAGGTTCCATTATCCATCAGTGGGGAGGAATTACCACCTTGTTGGAACTTTCCCTTTATGAAAAAGGATTTCGTTTCTAGGCGAAATTCTTTTTTTATAGATTAAATGGAATAGCAAGTTAAAGATTGTCCCAAATGAAAGAGAATCGTCTATAAAACTTGCTTAAAGAAAGAAAAAGTTGGTACACTCAAACTTAAAAGATAAACATTAACGGAGCTGTTGAAATTGAATGTAGACGAAAGATTAGCACAAACAAAAACATTTTTTGCAACCCAAAAAACATTGCCTTATACATTCCGGCTGCAGCAGATGGACAAATTGAGAAATGCTATTTTAGAAAATGAACAAAGATTAATAGAAGCTCTTCAGATAGATTTAGGAAAGCACCCTTTTGAGTCCTATACTTCGGAAATAGGTTTTGTGCTTAATAGCATACGTCACACAATGAAATGTCTTAAAAGATGGATGAAGCCTAAAAAAGTAAAGAGTACATGGAGTCTATTTCCTTCTAATGGACAGATACTTTTTGAGCCATATGGGACGGTTCTTATTATTGGTCCCTTTAATTATCCCTTTCAATTATTGATTGAACCATTAATTGGAGCAATTGCTGCAGGGAATTGCGCGATATTAAAGCCTTCCGAGCTTGTACCAACAGTTTCAGCTGTAGTAACAGATATAATTAATACTATTTTTGAACCTTCCTATATTTGTTCTGTGGAAGGTGGAGTGGAGACAAATCAAGCGCTACTACATGCTAACTTTGATTATATTTTCTTTACCGGTAGCACAAAGGTTGGAAAAATTGTAATGGAAGCAGCTGCCAAGCAATTAACGCCTGTTACACTAGAGCTAGGAGGAAAAAGTCCCGTTATTATTGATGAAACAGCTAATTTGAAGATTGCGGCCAAGCGCATAATATGGGGAAAGACATTAAATGCTGGTCAAACTTGTGTGGCACCAGATTATATTATGGTACATGAATCGGTCAAAGATCCATTAATCGCTGAGTTGAAAAATACATTATTGAATTATTTCGGAGAAAGGATTGAAGAGAAGGAAGATTTCGGCAGAATTGTGAGCGAGCGGCATTTTCTTCGCTTACGAGAAATGCTAGAAGCGGACCGGGAAGGGATTTTATTTGGAGGAAATAGTAATATCGAAACAAGCTTTATTGAACCAACTATTCTGGATGCTACATGGGCATCCGCTTCTATGCAAGAAGAAATCTTCGGTCCAATTTTACCTATATTATCCTATTCAAAATTAGACAAAGCAGTGGAAGCGATAAAAAAGCTAGATAAACCGCTGGCCCTTTATCTTTTTACAAATAGCAAAGATACAGAAGAAAAGGTAATCCATGCCATATCATCTGGCGGAGTTTCGATAAATGATGTACTGACACATATTGTTCCTCCTAACTTGCCTTTCGGAGGAGTTGGGGCATCAGGAATGGGAGCTTATCATGGCGAATATAGCTTTACTACTTTTTCGCATCAAAGAAGTGTGCTTAGAAAAAGTGTTAGAGTAGATATCCCGATTCTTTTCCCTCCGTATACCGAAAAAAAGGATAAATTGATTCGTAAAGTGCTCAAATAATAAGCGTTAGGAGGCTGATTTATTGATTAATACACTACTAGCAGAAGCAAAAATGTTTATTGAGACGGCATATAACGAACTGAATAAGTCTGGAGAAGAGATAGAAGAAAGACTTATACAAGTGGAACAAGCCATCAATGAAAAGGGATATTATGAGCATACAGAGGAAGAACTAATATATGGAGCTAAAATGGCTTGGCGAAACAGTAATCGCTGTATCGGTCGATTATTTTGGGAAAATCTACATGTGCTATACAAACGACATCTTAACACGGAAGAAGCAATAAAAGAGGCATTGTTCCATCATATTGCCTATGCAACAAATGGAGGGAAAATAAAGCCAACGATTACTATTTTTCAGCAAGAGACAAGAAATTCCTCTATCCGAATATGGAATCATCAGCTTATACGTTATGCTGGTTATGAAACAGAGCATGGAGTTATTGGAGATTCGGACTCTATAGCTTTTACAAAAGAGTGTATAAAGCTAGGCTGGACGGGAGAGCAAACAAATTATGATATCCTTCCACTTGTCATTCAAGTAAATGAGCAAAAGCCGAAACTATATGAAATCCCAAACGACATTGTTTTAGAAGTCCCGATTCAACATCCAGATTATCGATGGTTTGAAGAATTAGGCTTACAGTGGTATGCTGTTCCAATTATTTCTAGTATGCGCCTTGAAATTGGTGGTATTTCTTATACAGCAGCACCATTTAACGGCTGGTACATGGGTACAGAGATTGGTGCAAGAAACTTAGCGGATGAGAATCGCTATAATATGCTACCAACGATTGGGGAATGGCTTGGTCTAAACCTGAAAAGGAACGCTACTCTGTGGAAAGATAAGGCTTTAGTGGAATTAAATATTGCTGTATTGGACTCTTTTCAAAAAGCAGGTGTAACAATTGTTGATCACCATACAGCAACACAGCAATTTAAGATATTTGAAAATAAAGAGGCAGAAAAAGGGAGAGATATTACAGGCAATTGGGCATGGCTAATTCCACCGCTATCTCCTGCAACTACCCATATTTTTCATAAACGCTACAATAATGAAGGCAAAAAACCAAATTATTTTAATCAGAAATATCCTTTTAACGAAAAAAATTAGAGTGGAACGAAGATGTGGCTTAGTTCCCTCTAAATTCAGTAATACCAAATGTTTGATCATAGTTATAGCCATTAAAATAAATATCTAAGTCATGAAAATATCGATGCAGATTTCGCATAGCACTACGATCATCTTTTTCTGCTACAATCTGAGCATTTGCAGCGATATCTTTCATGTCTAGTTCTATTTCTTCATCGGAGACTTTAATGTCCTTTATCTCATCAAGAATGGAAAGTGCTGCTTCTTTCTGTTCTTCATAGCTTGTCGTTTCCAATCTTCCCCAACCTAATGTTTCATTATAAAAATCATGCCAAATAGAAATAAACGTGTGTCCGCTCGTTCCATCTGCTAAAGTGACAACTTCCTCATTGACAGGAGTATTAACTTTTTCCGTATCAAAAGATTCTTCTACTTCGGTAGATGCTTCCTTCACGACGGACCGCTCATTATTTGTTTGTAAGGGCGAATCACTGTCAAATAGTGTTTGTATGACAAAAAAGGAAGAAACGCCAATAGCAGTAACTGTTAGTAGGATAGCAATAGTCCAAGTCCAAAATTTCATCTGTAAAATATTCCCTCCTTTTGAAATACTCAACTATTAGTCTATCATTTGTAAAATATGAATTCAATGTTTCGAAAAAAGTTACCGTAAATAACGAATTTCTCTTTCAGCATGCATAAATTAACAGAGCTTGGATAAGGTAAAAAAAAGGGGTGTTCGTATGGAAGGAGAAAGAGATTTACCTATAGAGTTTAGTAATCATATGCACCATGCGTTGGCCCATTTACAAGATAAAATTGGCGAACTCCAGCGTACGATGGATGAAAAAAATTGCTGCATCTTGAATGACTTTGAAGAAGTAAATAAACAATTTAAAAGTATTCATCATAGTGCTGCTACCTTCTATTTACAATTATATTTAGAGCCATATACAGAGGATTTAGAAATTCTTACAGCAAGTGCCCAAGTTTTATCAGAGAAACGTCATGGTGCACTAATTGCCATTAAACGTAATGATGAATTAGAAACACGTGTTCATTCAGGAATTCCTTTGCATGCAAAATTATCTCCGTCTCTATTAGAAGCAATATTCTATCCGGGTAATCCTTTGCACGATGGTGGGGTACTAATTGAGGAGAACGCAATTGTTTCAGCCGGAAATATTTTCCCTTCTTCTCTTCATTACAATGGGAAGGAAAAATTGGGGACAAGACACCGAGCAGCCATTGGTTTAAGTGAGATAACTGATGCATTAGTTATGGTCGTTTCCGAGGAAACAGGCAGAATATCGTTCGCCTTGGGGGGCGTTTTATATCCTATACAGCCTGGCGGAATAACAGGCTAGGATAGTGCTATCTTAAACTAGAGGAATAAAAAAATTGCCAAAAAAGGGACTTAAATGTATCCCCTTTTGGCTATGAACTAATACTTGTCTTTTTTCCTTTAAGCTATAGGATATTCTTCAAAGTTTCTTGCAGTGTCCCTCTTGTTTCTGCATTTTGTTCGAAATGAATGCCAGCATGCACCATTTTTTTCACTAATTCTGGCCTTAATCCAGTCAGAATTGCTTTGCAACCCATCATTGAAATTCCTGCTAATATTTTTTCGAAGTAATCTATTACATCCATTTCCATTATGGCAATACCAGAAAGGTCTATAACTAATATTTGGATTTTGGATTCTCCTATATCATTTAGAACCTTTTCCTCAATTATTTTAATTCTGTATGAATCAATAAAACCGATTAACGGTAAAACAGAAATAGATTGTTTAATTGGAATAATTGGGACAGATAAATGTTCCACTACTTCTCTTTGTTTATGTAGCATTTCATCCTTGTAATGAGAATAGCTAAGAAAAAAGGTATTTAAAAATTGATCTATTTTTTCATTAAATAATTTTTCCATCCCGTAATAATCATCACGATTTTTCAATATATCTTTTTCCTCATCTATTATCCTTATAAAGTGCCATAACGTTCTTCTTATGGCTTGCACCCATTCAAGCTTTAATTCAAGTGTTAAAGAGTGTTTTGCCCATGCAATTCCTTCAACTTTCGCAAAAGAGATTAAGTCTGCTTCTTGCTGATCTACTGTATAAAAAATTAATTTTTTGGCATTTTTTAATAAATCAATGTTTCCTTTTTTTAATATTTCTGTAATCTTTGTTGATACATTTATTGCTTCTGTAAGAAGTTTTTGATTGAATGTAATTTCATTTTCATTAATGAAAGTTTTTAATTCTTCCTTTATGTAAGCTATTGTATTCATACAACTACTCCCCTGGATTAATTTAAGGTAGTAAAGCACTAATTTACACTAAAAATAATAACAAGAAGTGTATACCCTATTGTTAAGGTGATTAAACATATATTTTATTTTAAAAGTATTCGGAGAATATCGATAAAATTTCTTGCTGAAATGATAAAGGACATTACTAGAATCAAATGATAATAGATGGTAGTTTGTATCAAGTAACATATTACTCATCAATGAAAAAAATAAAGTATTTAAAGATGGTGCCTTAGGAACATTATTCAGACATAATTGATTTTTCTTATTATTTTCTCTTGTGTGTGATTTCCATTAAAGATATAATAAAACTAACTTATAAAAGAAAAGAGGTGGGAAGGATGTTAAGTTCAACTGTTTTAGTGCAAGGTTATATGATGGAAAGTCTATATATTAACCGTGCAAAATTTGCGATGGTAGTTGTTAACGGGATAAGTATGCCCTTTTTTAAACAACTAAATAGCAAACTAAAACAGTGAAAACATCTCTTACCCACATCTCTATTTGGACGGTTAAAGGAGTGCATTTTCATGCACTCCTTTATTAAATGGCTTTACCAAAGCAGAATGGAATGTCATTTATTAATAGAAAGGAGCCAGTATGCAACTATATATGGCTCTTTCTAAAAGTATATTTAGAGGTATTTATATTTAAGGAAAAAGTGTACCTATCTTTTTCCTTAAATAAAGCCATGGAGACCTTTGTTTTCCATGGCTTTTTTGCGTTGCTAAAAGTGGACTAAACCGTCCATGAAAGAGTCAGGGAAAAGAGATAATCATAAAAAAAGGAGCGAGCAGAATTATGATTATTTGCAGTGTCAATCATATAGCGAAGATGTACGGAGGAAATACATTATTTGAAGACATATCATTAGAGTTAAAGGAAAAAGAAAGAGTTGGTCTAGTTGGTAGAAATGGGAGTGGGAAGACCACTTTATTTCGACTACTTGCAGGGCAGGAAACACCTGATGCTGGACAAATCCATTGGAAAAAAGGATTAAAGATTGGATATTTAGAACAAATTCCGGAATATGAACAATCTATGAAGGTGAAGGAAGTATTAAAAAAGGCATTTTCTGACCTTGAAACAATAGAAGGGAAGATAAAACAGATGGAACAGGAAATGGCGCAGGATATCAATCCAGAGCAGCTATTGCTATTAATGGAGGAGTATGGGAAATTGCAGGAGTATTTTACGAATGCTGGTGGATATGAAATGGAAGCAAAAATAGAGAAAATGGTTAATGGGCTAAAAATCGAGCAGTTGGTCATGAAAGAATATGGAGCTTTAAGTGGAGGTGAAAAAACAAAGGTTGGTTTAGCGATGCTACTCCTCCAAGAACCTGATTTTCTTTTATTGGATGAACCGACGAACCATTTGGATTTAATGGCAGTCGAGTGGCTTGGGAAATTTCTTCAGGATTATAATGGTACTATTTTAGTGGTTTCCCATGATCGCTACTTTTTAGATGAAGTGATTCAAAAGGTGGTAGATTTAGAAGATGGGGAAGTAACAACCTACTATACTAATTTTACAAATTTTACAAAGGAAAAAGAAGAAAGGCTTTTAAGAGAGTTTCAGTCATATGAGGAACAGCAAAAGAAAATCAAGAAAATGAGAGAAGCAATCAAACGACTTCGTGAATGGGCGAATCGGGCGAATCCGCCTAATGAAGGATTGCATAAGCGAGCGAGAAATATGGAAAGGGCTATCGAAAGAATGGAAAAACTAGCTCGCCCCATTATAAATAGAAAGAAAATGAATTTTGACATGGAAGCAAGTGACCGAAGTGGGAAGGATGTTATTCAGCTGAAGAATGTATCAAAAAGCTTTGGCGATCAACTATTGTTTCAACAAGTTCAAATGCAAATAAGCTATAAAGACAGAGCAGCAATTATTGGAGAGAATGGATCGGGGAAATCAACTTTGTTGAAGATGATTCTTCAACAAATGGAGCCAGATATAGGAGAAGTTAAAATGGGAAGTAACGTGAAAATTGGCTATCTTTCTCAGCATGTATTAATGGAAATGGAAGGGGAAACAGTGATCGAAGCTTTTCGAAATGAAGTGCATGTGACAGAGGGGGAGGCACGGCATATTTTAGCTCAATTTCTCTTTTACGGTTATTCCGTTTTTCGAAAGGTCAGCAATTTAAGTGGAGGAGAAAGAATGAGGCTTCGCTTAGCCCAGCTTATGTATCAAGAAATCAATCTATTAATTCTAGATGAGCCAACCAATCATTTAGATATAGAGTCCCGTGAAGTATTAGAAGAGGCTTTAGAAGATTTTGATGGCACGATTCTTGCGGTTTCCCATGATCGCTATTTTCTAAATAAGCTATTTCAAAAGATTTATTGGATTCAAACAAAGGAAGTTCACTATTTTGAAGGGAACTACACGTATGCACGCGAAAAGTCGACGGAAAGACAAACGTCCAAGAATCTACAAACTAATCCAGTAAAATCAAAAAAAGAGAAGAAGGCCACAATTAAGGAAAAACAGGAGAGGGAAGCTTCTTTTAATCAAATTCAATTGGAAAAGGAAGTAGAAGGATTGGAAAAAAAGATTTCAGAAGTAGAGAAAATAATGGAAATAGAAACGGATTGGGGTAAATTGGAGCAGTTGTTTTCTAAAAAGGAGGAGCTTGAAAGACAGTGGGAGGAACTATATGGACTTATGAATAATAAGTAAAAAGGAGAAAGGCTGTCAATCATTCAGCCTTTCTCCTTTTTTATAAACTATCTGCACAACGTTTACGAATATACCCTTTATCTTTATGGTAAAGGACTAATGCGACGATTAGAATAATTGCCGATACCCATATGGCTTTATTGCCAAATTGAGTGGTTGTAAAGGTACCAAGTAATGCCCCAAATAAAAAGGAGCCGATAATAATGGAAAACTCTTTAAATTGGATCTTCGCTTCTTGACTTTGTTTTGTAAAAGCAGCATAAGCGGCTTGAGTTGCAGTTCTTAGATTCCCAGTAGTCATTGTTGAATTATATGCCCATTTATCTAACTTGTTAAATGTTGATATTTGTAAAGAAGATACAAATGAGATGCTGGTTGTAACAATGATGTTCGGAACAGATGTTGGCAAGAATCCGACTATAATTAAGACGATACATTCTAAAATAAGGATTGATCGTCTATAGCTGTATAGGATTTCCCTTAGAGATGGTATTTTGACAATTTCAGAAACTAAGACTCCTAAGACAAAGGCTATTAATGGCGGGATATAATGAAGGGATTCCACCCATTCACCTGTTGCAGCGTTTACTGCGAATAAAACGATATTCCCTGTTTGTGCATTGGCAAATACACCGTCTCTACTAATAAATGTATAAGCATCTAAAAAACCACCAACTATTCCTAATAAAGAAGCTAGGAATACGGAATTAGAGGATAAGGAAGGTATTGGTTTGATTTTATCAATCATGAATAATTACGCTCCTTGCAGGATAATTCTTTCCAGTAAAAATACTTAGGAAAAACATATCTATCTTATCATAAATTATCATAAGTGTATTTGAACAAAATCCAAATTTTTTTAGCGATAAGTTCTTTTCTTAAACAAAAGGAGTGGATACTTGCAATTTGTCGTAATATACAAAATGAAAAATGTCAATTACTCTATTAAATTTCGAATGTAAATTTTTCGTAAATAAATATTAATTTCGTGTAAATAATATTCTGGAATAGTGTAAATTCTTGTCGGATGTTGTTATGATAACTTGGTATGTGTCTTAATAGAATTATGATTTAGGGGGACAAACTTTTGGAAATTAATTATCAAGAAATGATCTTCCAGTTTCTTGGAGGATTAGGGGTATTTCTTTTTGGTATTAAATATATGGGAGATGGTTTGCAGAATGCTGCAGGAGACCGTCTTCAGGAAATCTTGGATCGGTTTACGACAAATCCATTTATGGGCGTATTAGCCGGAATTTTTGTAACAGTGTTAATCCAATCCAGTTCAGGAACTACTGCCATAACAGTAGGGTTAGTAAGTGCTGGATTTATGACCTTGCGCCAAGCGATTGGCGTTATTATGGGGGCAAATATAGGAACAACGGTTACTGCCTTTATCATTGGGATTGATATTGGAGCATATGCTTTACCGATTATTGCAGCTGGTGCTGTCCTATTATTCTTCTTTAAAAATCCAAAAATCACTTCATTCGGTCAAGTTGTATTTGGATTTGGAGCATTGTTTTATGGACTAGAACTAATGAGTTCTGGTATGAAGCCGCTACGTTCATTAGAAGCTTTTCATGAGTTAACTGTTAATATGAGTAATAATCCGATTCTTGGAGTTGTAGTCGGAACAGTCTTGACATTAATCGTTCAAAGTTCAAGTGCTACAATTGGAATTTTACAAGAGTTATTTGCTACAGATGCTATTTCTTTGAAGGCTTCTTTGCCAGTTTTATTTGGTGACAATATAGGAACAACGATTACTGCGATTCTAGCTTCCATTGGTGCGTCGATAGCTGCAAGAAGAGCGGCAATGGTTCACGTACTCTTTAACATTATTGGAACAGTGATTTTTGTAATTATTTTAGCGCCATTTACTCATTTTATTACGTATTTGCAAGGAGTTTTAGGTTTAAATGAACCGATGACCATTGCATTTGCACATGGGATATTCAATGTATCGAATACAATTATTCAATTCCCGTTCATCTTTGCCTTGGCATGGATTGTGACAAAGTTAATTCCAGGAGAAGATGGAGGTATTATTACAAAACCGCAGCATTTAAACACAACCTTTATTGAACATTCTCCTTCTATCGCTTTAGGGCAAGCAAAGGAAGAATTAGAACGAATGAAGGATTTCTCTATTAAAGGCTTAGAAGAAGCATTCAAGTATTTACAAACAGGAGAAAAGAAGTATAAAGAAAAAGCGTTGCAATACGAGCAAGGGATTAATAATTTAGATAAGGAAATTACAAGCTATTTAGTCGAGCTTTCATCCAAAGCCTTAACACCACATGAAAGTGAAGAGTTTTCTATTTTGGTTGACTCAATCAGAGATATTGAAAGAATTGGGGATCATATGGAAAACATCGTCGAACTTGTGGATTATAAAATCAATAAAAAAGTAGAATTTTCAATAGATGCGAAAAATGAATTAGAAAATATGTATCGCTTTACAGTGGAAACATTAAAAACTTCCTATAATAGCTTTTTTGCAAAAGATGTGGAGCTTGCTAAAAAAGCTATTACAAACGAAGAAGAAATTGATAAAATGGAAAAACAATATCGTAAAAAGCATATAAGCCGTTTAAATGAACGAAAATGTAGTGGCGATGCCGGCATTGTTTTTGTCGATATTATCAGTAATCTAGAACGAGTAGGCGATCATGCTGCCAATATTGCAGAGGCGATAGCAATCGTTAAATAAGAAAGTTTATGACCACATGGGTGAATTCTCATGTGGTCTATTTTTTCGAAAAAAGCTATAGGTTAAGTTAAATTGAAAATTAACAAAAATAGGTAAAACTTCATAGGTGAATTTATTGAGAAAATAGGTACAAATAACGAAATATTCCATTTCTATTAATAAATTTACAAATTGCTAGTGTAGTTTTTACAATATTAAGTTATCTTTATATAGTAATTAATTCTATTAAAGAGTTTTTCGCAATAAATGGAGTAGAAGAGATTACGATTAATAGGTGGAGGAGGAAAAAGATTGAAGGGAAATAGTAGCAAAAGATTATTTTCAATATTTTTAATTTTCTTATTAGTTTTTTCGAATTTATTTAGTACATTTACGGTAAGAGCAGCATCAGAAAACTTAACGGCAACAGACTTATTTATTTCTGAGTACATAGAAGGCAGTTCCAATAACAAGGCGATAGAATTGTTTAATGGAACTGGAAAGGATGTAGATTTATCGTCTTATTCAGTTGAACTGTATTCAAATGGTAAAACAACTACTACGTCTACGCTTCGTTTAGAAGGTAATCTAAAACATGGTGAATTATTTATTATTGCTCATTCATCTGCTAATGAAGCCATTAAGGAAAAAGCGAATATGGTGAGTGGGGTTGCAAACTTTAATGGGGATGACGCGATAGTTTTAAAACATAATGAAGAAATCATTGATGTATTTGGGATAGTTGGCGAACAACAAGAATGGGGCGATGGCCAAACAAAGGATCATACCCTTGTAAGAAAAAATAATATCTCATCTGGAAATAAAGGAAAGAATCCATTCGATCCATCAGAAGAATGGGATACGTATAACCAAGATGATTTCTCTCATTTAGGTAATCATCTGTTTGGAGAAGAGTTATATGGAAATGAAGAGTCAACAACCGATCCAACTGAGCCCCAATCTATCAAAGAAGCACGAGCAATGGTTGGACAAAATGTAACAATTGAAGGGATTGTCACTGCTGATAATTCGAGCATCGGCGGAGGAAAGCTATCCACTTATATTCAAGATGAGGAAGCCGGCATTAATATTTTTTCTCAGGATGCAAGTTCTTTTCCTGCATTAACAGAAGGTCAGAAAGTAAAAGTAACCGGGAAAATAACAGAATATAATAAGTTATTGGAAATTGTCCCAGCAGAAGATGGAATTGAGGTGATTTCTGAAAACAATGAATTACCTGTACCAGTTACTATGAATCTAGCAGATTTAAATAATGATAGTGTAGCAGAATTAAAAGAAGGACAGTTAGTAAAAGTAAAAGGCTATGTGCAAACAGTTCCTGAAACTGCTGCAGGTGGCGGATATAATGTGACGGTGTTAGATGAAAGCTTTAATGGAACGACAATTCGAGTAATGGAAGAAACTGAGGCGATTTCGTCTATACAAACAGGAAAATGGTATGAATTCACAGGAATTCTTAGTCAATATAATACCTATCAAATTTTGCCTAGAAAAGCCAGTGATGTTCAGTTATTGGCAGAACAACCACCTTCTCCTTCTGCTAAAGGAGAATATGAAAGCACTGTTAGCAGTGTAGTAGACGGAGATACAATCCATTTACAAACTCCAGTATTAGGGACAACGAAAGTTCGCTATGTGAATATCGATACACCAGAAACCTATCATACTCCTCAGAATGAAGCAGATGAAAACCAATTAGAACATGGAAATAAAGCAAAAGAGTATTTAAATACGCTTTTAGAGCCTGGTGATGAAGTAATTGTAAAAGTAGGGGAAGAAGCAACAGATGATTATGGCCGTCTACTGGCACAAATTATTCGTAAGAGCGATCAATTAAATACCAATCTTGAAATGGTGAAACAAGGATATGCATCGACATATTTTATTTGGCCAGTTGCTGATGAAGCAGATTATGATATGTTCCAGTCCGCAGTGAAAGATGCAATGGATAATCATAAAGGGATTTGGGATAAAGACAATCCTTTAATGGAACAGCCTTTTGAATTTAGAGCTAGAGAACAAGGAAAAGGGTTATTGCGATATGTAGGAAATTCTGAAACAAAGAAATATGTGTTACCAGAAGATTTTCAGGAAGTACCAGTGGAAAATCGCATTTTCTTTGCTAGTGCCAAGGAAGCAGAGAACAATGGGTATACAGCATTCAATGGTGGTGAAGAGAAGGATACAATTAAACTTCAGCTTCTAAGTGTAAATGACCTTCATGGAAAAGTGACAGAAGAATATGAAGATGAAAAGAAAGAAAATATAATTGGTAGAATGGATTATTTAGCACAGTACTTAAAAGAAAGGGAAGCTACAAATCCTAATACACTAATTGTACACGCTGGTGATATGGTAGGAGGGAGCTCCCCGCTTTCTGCATTGCTTCAAGATGAGCCTACTGTGGAGATGATGGAATCAATCGGCTTTGACGTAGGAACAGTTGGTAACCATGAGTTCGATGAAGGAGTAGTCGAGATGCTCCGCTTAATCAACGGTGGGGATCATGCAAATGGAACAAAAGGGTATGATGGAATTGATTTTCCAATGGTAGCAGCAAATGTTGAATACAAGGATACTGGCAATCTAGTACTTGATCCATATGCTATTAAAGAAGTAGAGGGAGTCAAGGTTGGATTTATTGGTGTCGCCACAACAGAAACGCCAGATATGATTATTGCAAAAGGAAATGAAAATATTCGCTTTACTGATGAGGCAGATGCTATTAATAAGTATGTGCCAGAATTGCAAGCCCAAGGTGTAGAAGCGATTATTATTCTAGCACATGTTCCCGGAAATCAAGCTGGTGAAAGCGCAACTGGTGATATTGCCAAAATTGCAACAGAAGTAGATGATGCTGTAGACGTCATATTTGCGGCTCATAATCATGTAAAAGTTAATGCTGTTGTGGATAATAAATTAATTATTCAAGCTGGAGAATATGGAAAAGCTTTTGCAGATGTTGATTTAGAAATTGACCCGGAGACAGGCGACATTGTGAAAAAATCAGCTGAAATCGTGGATGTAGTTCAAACTGGAGTTACTCCAGATCCTGAAGTGTCTACTATTTTAGCAAAATACCAAGAATTAGTTGGCGAAAAGCTAAATGAAGTCATTGGCGAAGCTGCGACTGATATGGTAGGTGGGTATGCGACAAAAGAAGCAGAAGGAGATAACCCTGTAGGAAATCTAATTGCTGACGGTATGAAAGCTGCAATGGATAGTGATTTCGCTTTAATGAATGGCGGCGGAATTCGAGATGATATAGTTTCCGGGGAAATAACGTGGAACGATTTATTTAACGTACAGCCTTTTAATAATACATTAGTAAAGTTAGAGATAAGTGGTAGTGATTTAGAAGAAATTTTAAATAGTCAATTTAGTAGCTATGGACCAGATGTTAGTATTGGTGGATTTTCATATACTTGGGATAGTAAAGCAGGAAAATATGGACAAGTAGTAGATATATTCTTGCCTAATGGGGAAAAAATAGATCCGAATGGAAACTATACGGTAACAGTAAATAATTATATGGCTGATCACACATCAGACCAATATCTTCTTCAAAAGCTTGGGGAGAATCCAATTCAAGGTGGAGAAGATTTAGAAGCAACGGTAGAATTTGTAAGAAGCTTTAGTGGTCCAATCTCTTATAATACAGGAAGAATTAAGGAAATAAATGCAGAACCACTTCCATCCATTTCTGGCCAGTTCCTTGGTGTGAATGATTTGCACGGGAAAATTGATGTAACAGGAACAGTTGATGGTGTTAATTATGGAAGAATGGATTATTTAGCTACCTATTTAAGAAAAGCAGAAGCAACGAACCCGAACACATTATTGGTACATGCAGGGGACATGATTGGTGGCAGTTCACCAGTATCAGCCCTTTTACAGGACGAACCAACTGTTGAAATAATGGAATCACTAGGCTTTGATGTTGGTGTAGTAGGAAACCATGAATTTGACGAAGGGGTAGACGAGATGCTCCGCATGATTAATGGAGGCGATCACCCTAAGGGAACAAGTGAATATGATGGTATGAATTTTCCAGTCCTTGCAGCAAATGTAGAATATAAGGAATCTGGTGAATTAGTATTAGATCCATATACAATAAAAGAAATAGATGGGGTAAAGGTTGGCTTTATTGGGGTGGCGACAGTAGAAACTCCAAGCATGATTGTAGCTACAGGAAATGAGCATATTCGCTTCACAGATGAGACAGAGGCGATTAATAAGTACGTTCCTGAATTACAAAAGCAAGGAATTGAAGCAATCGTTGTTTTAGCGCATGTTCCTGGAAGCCAAGAAGAAGGAACAAATGAAATTACAGGAGAAATTGCAGATATTGCCCGAAATGTAGATGATGCAGTTGATATTATTTTTGCCGCACATAACCATGTGAAGCTAAATGGGGTTGTGGATAATAAGCTAATTGTTCAAGCATGGGAATATGGCAAGGCTTATTCGGATATTGATTTTACCATTGACCCACTAACAAAGGATTTCTCTGAAAAAACAGCGGAGATAGTGGATGTTGTTCAAGAAGATGTTACACCAGATTCTGAAGTAAAAGCCATATTGGATAAGTATCTCGATCAAGTTGGTCCGAAGTTAAATGAAGTAATTGGAATAGCTGCTACTGACATAACAGGTGGCTATGCACAAAAAGGAGAAGTTGGCGATAATGGTCTTGGCAATTTAATTGCCGACGGAATGAAAGCCGCGATGGACAGTGATTTTGCCTTAATGAATGGTGGCGGAATTAGAGATGATTTACTGGAAGGAGAAATTACTTGGCAGGAACTCTTTAATATTCAGCCATTTAATAATACCCTTGTTAAATTGGAAATTACCGGTCAAGAGTTAAAAGAAGTATTGAATACACAATTTAGTTCCTATGGTCCAGACGTCAGTATTGCTGGCTTTAAATATACATGGGATGCATCTTTAGGACAATTTGGACAAGTCGTGGATCTACTTATGCCAGATGGAACGAAGCTAGATTTAGAAAAAACATATACAGTAACGGTTAATAGCTATATGTATCCACATAGTACCGATTCATACTTACTAAATACGTATGGGGAAAATCCAATTCAAGGACCAGAGGATTTACAGGCAACGGTCGATTTTATTAAATCTTTCGATGAACCAATTGCCTATACTGCTGAAGGACGTATTTCAGAAGTTTCCAGTGGTGCTGAAGAACCTGAAGTAGACCCAGAAACTCCAGGTGATGGGGATGAAGATCAAGGAGACGATCCAGAAACCCCAGGTGATGGAGAAGAAGAGCAGGGAGAAAATCCAGATGCTCCAGATGATGGAGAAGATGAAAATGGTACGCAAGATAACGAAAGTGATGGATCTGATGAAGGTACAGAAACTTCATTAGATGAAAACAATGATACAGTTAATCAGCCAGAGAAAGAAAAAGGAAATCTATTGCCAAATACAGCGACAATGACTTACAATTTTATCATAGTAGGATTATTATTATTCTTCATAGGAGTTGTTGTTTTCTATGCAAATAATAGAAGAAAGGCATAGGATATCATGAGATGGACAAAATGGTTATCCCTCCTGCTTATAGTAGGAGGAGTACTTTTTATTGGTTATGGCGTCTTCAATATTATGGACACAAAAGCGCAAACAGAGAATTCCTTATCGGAAGCAAAAACAGCCATTAACAAGGGGAATGAAAAATGGGTAGATAAAGACAGCGACCGTTTTATTCCATCCATTGGTGATGCAGTGGGGCTATTGGAGATTGATAAGATTGATGGCATATTACCGATTGTAGAAGGTACCGATCCAGATGATCTTGATAAAGGAGTCGGCCATTATAAAGGCAGTTTTTACCCGAATGAAAATGGACAAATTGTCTTGTCAGGTCATCGAGATACAGTATTTAGGAGAGCGGGAGAACTAGAAATCGGGGACGAGTTAAAAATTGTGTTGCCATATGGAGAATTCTCTTATCAAATCACTTCGACAAAAATAGTTGAGGCAGATGATCGTTCGATTATTACGTTAGATGATTCAAAAGAGGAGCTAATTCTAACAACATGTTATCCTTTTAGATTTGTAGGAAACGCTCCACAGCGCTATATTATTTATGCAGAAAGAATGTAAAAGCAAGATATTGCTAATTTTTCAAAATTATTAAAATGGCATATATCATATCCTTTGGTACATCACTTTACGTAGTGATGTACCTTTTTTAGTAGCTTCTAAAATAATTCCTAATCTAAATATTAAAAAAAGGTAAAAATGGAACTTTATATAAAAAATTTCGTAAGAGTAATAATAACCAAGGTAAATAGCCTTTATATGTTACTAATAGGAAGGGGAGAAGTTAGATGGCATGGTTGCTTCTATGTGCAGTTTTTATTATTTGGTTGAGTCTATTTTTACGTAAAAAACTAACGTTTAAATTTGGTTTGTCTCCTAAAGTATTAGAGATAAAGCCAATTAAAGGATTAAAAAAATTGAATGACGATTTAGATCGCTCCCTTACTAGAAGTTATATGGAAAATGTAGAAAATAGAGTGAAGGAAGAAAATAAATTAAAAGAAAATGAGTATGAATGGCGCCTACTTGATTTAAAACGTTACTTTGTTTTAACTTCTCTTTTAAAAGAGTCTCCAATGTTTAGTAAGAAAGTCGATGAATTATGGCATCAAATGCTTATGTTCACCCGTGAATACGACGATTTTTCTAGAAAATATTTAGGTACTACTCTTCATCACAGTCCTAATGTGAAGGCAAAGTCTGACCCTGATCTGCGAGGATTTTTTGATTGGGTATATGCGGAGCTTTTTCTTATAAGAAAGGAGAATATCTATTTATACAATGGCTTTTTCAGGTATCCTGTTCATCCCGCAATCATTGAGGACTTTAAGGATTTATCAGAAGCTGAGCTGCTTGAAAGATATTTTAAAAGTGACACGAAATATCTTCCAACGGTATTTGCACTTATTGCATCTATGAAAAAAACAGTAAGGAAGGTAAGGGATTATCAAAAAAGCGTCATATATGACAAAATGGAGAAAGGGAAAAGAGAACAAAAATTTAACATTATGCTTGTTCCTTTTTTATCTGTTTCTTATTTTCATTATGAAGATTTTTCAAGTTATATGAAAATAAGTAGTAGTAGCTCGTCAAGTTGCACAAGTTGCGGATCCGGATCGTTTTTCTCCTGTAATTCTTGTTCGTCTGATAACTCCTGCTCGTCAGGTAGCTCCTGTTCCAGTTGTGGTGGTAGTTCAGATTAAAAATGTTTCAAAAGGATAGATAAAAATTATATGGAACATACTTTTATCTATCCTCTTGATGTTTAAAAAATTCTATTCCAAATTAGCATGCTTTCCATACATTTTATTGGAATCTAATTCTTTTATTTCCATGTATTTTAAAATGACGCTATCCAAGACAATTAGGAGTAATTGTTCGAACAGGGAGCCCATTGGCTGTAAGCTTTTTGCTTCTTCATTTCCTCTATCTTTTGGAGAACCAGGCATTTTTATAACTTGATTAGCTAGTTTACCAACAGTAGAATCAGGAGAGATTGTAAGAGCTGCAATGTTTCCACCAATACTTTTTGCTTTTTCCACTATAGTAATGATGCTTTTCGTTTCACCAGATCCAGTCCCTACGATAAGAAGGTCATCTTTTTCATAGGTAGCTGTAACCGTTTCTCCTACAACATAAGCATCAATTCCCATATGCATCATTCGCATCGCAAATGATTTAAGCATAAATCCAGAACGACCAGCGCCATAAACAAATACTTTATTGGAATTAAGAATACGTTCAACGAGTTTTTCTAAGTCATCATTAGCAATGAGTGTCCCAGCCTGAGATAGCTCTTGGATAACACGATCAAGGTAGTCAGTTATTTTCATTGATTTATCCTTGAGCAATTAGTTCTTTAAATTTAGAAGCAGCTTCGCTTAAGTTTTCTTGGCTAGTGATTCCTCCACCAACGATTACTAAATCTGGTTGTGCTGCAATAACTTCAGGTAATGTATCGAATTTAATTCCACCTGCAACAGCAGTTTTTGCATTCTTTACAACACTTTTAATAGCTTTTAAATCTTCAAAAGAGTTTTTCCCAACTGCTTGTAAATCATAACCAGTATGAACACAAATGTAATCAACACCAAATGCATCTAATTCTTGTGCACGAGCTTTAATATCTTTAACAGCAATCATGTCCACAAGAATTTCTTTGCCATGTTTTTTTGCTTCTGCTACAGCGCCTTTAATAGATTCATCTTCTGCTACTGCTAAAATAGTAACAATATCAGCACCTGCATTAACTGCTTGGCTTACTTCATATCCAGCTGCATCCATAATTTTTAAGTCAGCTAAAAAAGATACGTTCGGGAATGCTTCTTTTAGTTGTTTAACTGCATGAAGTCCTTCGTTAATTACAACAGGTGTTCCAATTTCCACGATATCTACATGTTGCTCAACCTGTGATACTACCTCGATTGCTTGTGGGATATTTACTAAATCTAATGCTAATTGTAATTTCATTTTGATTTGCTCCTTTTCTTTTTTTCGTTATATATTGTGCTAAGCTGTGTTGAAATATGTTTAATTTCTGTACAATCGTTATTATACGTTTTATAATCCATGTAAGTAAGTACGCACTTTATTTTTACATAGTGCCTAAAAGTATACTAAGTATATTTTAGATGAAGGAGGTTTTTTGATGGAACGAATGGCAGGCAAAGAATTCAATTGTGAGAAAGAGCTAACTTTAAGCATAATAGGCGGAAAATGGAAAATGCTCATTCTCTGGCATCTGGGAAAGGAAGGAACAAAGCGATTTGGAGAATTAAAGGCTTTGATACCTGGAATAACGCAACGTATGCTTGTAAATCAATTACGTGAATTAGAAAATGACTATATTGTAAAAAGAGTTGTCTACCCTGTTGTGCCACCAAAAGTGGAGTACTCCTTAACAAAGGAAGGCGAATCTCTTATGCCGATTTTAGATGCTATGTATAGTTGGGGACGAAATTATATGGACACTGTGCTAGAAAATCCTCCAGTGATAAAGGAACTAGAGTCATTGGATAAATAAATTTTATATGTACGAGAAAAATCCTCCTTGTGAGGTTTTTTTTGGTAGATTGGATATTAAAGCTGCTTTGGAAAGAGTGTAATGCCCTCTCTGAGCCCGAAAAGCAAAACATCTTTTTTTAAAAGCATCAATTCCTCCCAATATAATTTTTTATTGATATAAAACATTTCCTATGGTATATTCTACATATGTTAATGCAATCGTTTGCACGAAAAGGTGAATGAAGCTACAAATTTTTTTGAAACAAAATGATAACGTTTACCATAATAGTGCTTAAAAGGATGGAGGTGCATGCAAGCATGGCAGTAACTATTAAAGATGTTGGTAAATTAGCAAATGTTTCTCCCTCCACAGTCTCAAGAGTACTTGCAAATCATCCTAAAATAAGTGAGGAAACGAAGCGTAAAGTTCGAGAAGCCATGGAGGAATTAGGATATCATCCGAATCTTCAAGCAAGAAGTTTGGTAGTAAAGAGCACAAAAACGATTGGGATTGTTATGCCGAACTCAACAGAAAGGGTACTGGAAAACCCATTTTTTCCAGAAGTATTAAGAGGAATATGTTTAGAGGCAAGAAAAAGCCAGTTTGGTATTTATTTGACGACTGGAGCAACAGAAGAGGAAATATTACAAGAAGTTATAGAGATGGTTCAGGGCAAAAGAGTGGATGGAATCATTCTTTTATATAGTAAAACAAATGACCAGATTATGGATTATCTATTGCAGAAAAAATTTCCGTTTACTGTCATTGGTAGACCGTATCAGAATGCTGAAAGAATTACATTTGTGGATAATGATAATGTGTTTATTACGAAACAAATTACGGAGCATTTAATACGATTAGGACATAAAAGAATTGCGTTTATTGGTGCAAATATAGAAATGGTTTTTACGATTGATCGTTTAAAAGGATTTAAACAAGCATTAAAGGAAAATGGAATTGCTTATCAAAAGGAATTAATTGTATATGATAAGGAAATAGCTGGGAGAACGAAAGAAAAGCTTGCTGAAATATTGAATATGGAGAGTCGCCCGACAGCATTAGTTGTTTCCGATGACTTTATTGCGATTGAATTAATCAGCTACGCAGAGGAACTTTCTATATCTATTCCAGAAGATTTATCGATTGTTGCCTTTAATAATATTTCAACCGGTAAGTACATGAAGCCTTCGTTGACAAGTGTTGATATCAATATTTTTAAACTTGGCGTCGAAGCAACGAAATGTTTACTTGATGATATAACGTATCCTAATTCAGTAATGAAGCGAATAACAGTGCCAGCGAAAATGGTGGAAAGAAACTCATGTTGTAAAGTAGCAGAGTAATACAAGCTTAATAGTGGTAATAAGACAGAAACTAGATGTAGAAAGGGAGTTAAAACAGTGACGCAAAAGTGGTGGAAAGAAGCAGTAGCATATCAAATTTATCCTAGAAGTTTCATGGATTCAAATGGAGACGGGATAGGGGATCTAAAGGGGATTATAACAAAATTAGATTATTTAAAAGATCTTGGTATTGATTGCATTTGGATTTGTCCAATGTATAAATCTCCAAATGATGATAATGGCTATGATATTAGCGACTACCAAGATATTATGGATGAGTTTGGAACAATGGCTGACTTTGATTTACTTCTCTATGAAGTTCATCAACGCGGAATGAAGTTAATCATTGATTTAGTTATAAATCATACGAGTGATGAGCATAAATGGTTTCTGGAATCTCGCTCGTCTATAAATAACCCAAAGAGAGACTGGTATATTTGGAGAGATGGCATAGATGGGAAGGAGCCTAATAACTGGGAAAGTATATTTGGCGGGTCTGCATGGAAGCTTGATGAGACAACGGGACAGTACTTTATGCATATTTTCTCAACAAAACAACCGGATTTAAACTGGGAAAATGAAGATGTAAGAAAAGCTATATACGATATGATTAATTGGTGGCTTGATAAAGGAATTGACGGTTTCCGAATTGATGCAATCAGCCATATCAAAAAAGAAAAAGGATTAAAGGATTTGGATAATCCTTTAAATTTAGACTTTGTTCCATCCTTTGAAAAACATATGAATGTGGAGGGAATTCAAACCTATTTAGAAGAATTAAAAAACGAGACATTTGCTAAATATGACATTATGACAGTTGGAGAAGCAAATGGAGTTAAAGTGGAAGAAGCAGAGCTTTGGGTTGGAGAAACAAAAGGTAAATTTAATATGGTCTTTCAATTTGAGCATCTCGATCTATGGGATAATGAAAAAAATTACGGCGTAGATGTTATGGAATTGAAGCAAGTACTAAATAAATGGCAAAAAGGTTTAGAGAATAAAGGCTGGAATGCGCTATTTATCGAAAACCATGATAAAGCGAGATCTGTCTCTACATGGGGAAATGATAAAGAATACTGGAAAGAAAGTGCGAAGGCTTTTGGCATGATGTATTTCTTTATGCAAGGAACGCCATTTATCTATCAAGGTCAAGAAATAGGCATGACAAATGTTCAGTTTCCGACAATTGAGGAATATGATGATGTGGCAACAAAAAATCTATATAAATTGAAACGAGAAGAAGGAGTTAGCCATAAGGAGATAATGGAAATTATTTGGTCTTCTAGCCGTGATAATTCTAGAACTCCAATGCAATGGTCAAGCGAGGCTTACGCAGGATTCTCCCGACATACTCCTTGGATGGGGATTAATCCTAACTATTTAGATATTAATGTAGAAAATCAAAAGAAAGATCCAGATTCTATTTATCATTTTTACAAGAAAATGATTGAGTTGAAAAAATCAGGTCCTATTTTAACCTATGGAACCTTTGATTTAGTAGATGAGGAAAATAATCAGGTATTTGCTTATACGCGAACACTAGATGATAAAAAAATGGTTATTATAACTAATTTATCAGCAGAAGAGGCAGTATTTGAAAATCGTGTTGTAGAGTTAGAGCATGAAAATCTATTGTTAGCGAACTATGCAGTGGAAGAGCATGAGCCAACTACTTCGATTTCATTGCAGCCATATGAAGCAAGATTATATACGTGTAAGTAACATGTAGTTTAAAGGCAAAAGTGCATCTAAAAGTCAGATTAACTGGCATTTTGGATGCACTTTTTTGTGTGTTAAGTGAAATTTATCCGTAAATTACGTGGGATTATAGCCTAATAGTGGAGATATCAGCCAAAGCAAACAGGATATCAGCCAAAAGCCAAATAAATCAGCCAAAGCAAACAGGATATCAGCCAAAAGCCAAATAAATCAGCCAAACGAAAGAATCACTTTTTTAAACAAATTACCGCCATCGTACACCGAGAGATGCAGATTAATTCCTTATTATCATTCACTATTTTGATTTCATAAACCATGCTAGATTTTCCTTGATGAATAACTGTAGCAGTTGCAGTTACTATCCCCTCTTTTACGGAGCGAATGTGATTTGCATTTATTTCTTGTCCAAAAACAGCCTGTCTTTTCGAATCAACTAGACTTGCTGCTCCAACACTGGCAGCCGTTTCTGCTAAGGCAACGGAAGCCCCGCCATGAAGGTAGCCAAAGGGTTGTTTTGTTCTTTCATCAACTGGCATTGTCGCAATACATTCTCCATTTTTCACATTCACTATTTTGATTCCTAAGCTTTCCATAAGCGTATTTTTCATTGAAATGTTTGGAAACATAATCTTATTCTCCGTTTGTTTTTTTTCCTTATTATAACATAGGTATCTTTTAAGTTCGTTTGCCCCTTCCTTTAATAGGAATGTCATCGCTTTTATCTTCCTCTTAAGTTTTAATAAAACGCTCACTATTTATGGAGGAAAGGGAGAAAAACTGATGGTAAAGGTTCGATTGAATAGTCTTCCTGTATCTTTTAGGAATGAAAATTTTTTGTTGACATAAAAATAACAATAAAGTTAAAATATTTAATAGTTAAGCTATTTAACTAAAAGAAGGAGAGGTGACTGTTATTAATCGAAAAGAAATAGATCAAATTATTGACCGATATGTCAGTATAAATTTTTCAGTAAATCGTAAATTTGATCAGCTAATTAGACAGGAAATCGGTGATGTTCTTACTACAGAGCAGCATTTTACGATGCGCCATATAAATAATGTCCATGTATGTACATCGACTGAGCTTGCGGTTGTCTTTGGTGTTAAGAAAAGTGCCATTACACCCATTATCAATCGTCTTGTTGAAAAAGGATGGGTGGAAAGAACAAGGGACGAAAAGGATAGGCGTGTCATTTATTTAACCTTGACCATTGACGGCAAAGTGATTTTTGGCGAAATGGAGAAAAAAATTCAAAGTGTGATTGAATCTGTCATCTCGAAATTTGAACATACTGAAATTCAAAATTTCTTAGATACTTATGCGAAATTAGATGGACTGATTGAGGGAAATAAGGAATAAAGGTTGGAGGTAAGAAAGTGAATGCTATTTTAAAAGGAAAATGGTTTATTCTTGGAGCTTGGATTATCGCTATAGTAGGATTATTTATCATCGCTCCAAATATGGGAGATCTAGTGGAGGAAAAAGGACAGATTAGTATACCTGATGAGTATTCCTCTTCCCAAGCAGGAAAGATTCTGGATGAAATTCAAAATCAGAAAAATGTGGGAGAGCAGTCATCTGTAGCACTTGTCTTCCATAATGACAAAAAGTTATCTGATAATGATATAACGGAAGCGAAAAAGGCAGTTGAAGCATTAGAAGCAAACAAGGAAGAGCTTGGAATTACAGATATTATTTCTTCTTTTACCAATGAAGATTTAGAAGATCAATTGGTTTCAGAAGATGGAAAAACCATTCTCACCTCATTAACGATTAGCTGGAATGGCCGAGAAGCAGAGGAAGTAAGTGATGCATTATATAAAACGATCGAAGAATATGATGTAGATCACTTTTATACGAGCAATTGGATGATTGACCAAGATTTAGTTAATAGTTCGCAAGAAGGGTTAAAGAAGACTGAAGGGATAACAGTTGTCTTTATTCTTGCAGTGCTATTAATTGTATTTAGATCAGTTATTGCACCGTTTATTCCATTAATCACAGTAGGTGTTACCTATTTAGCATCTCAATCTATCGTGTCTATTTTAGTAGATAAATTTGATTTTCCGATTTCCACCTATACGCAAATCTTCTTAGTTGCAGTACTCTTTGGCATAGGAACAGATTATTGCATTCTTCTATTAAGTAGATTTAAAGAAGAAATGATGCACAGGGAAAGTATTTGGGAGTCGATAGTGGAAACGTACAAGAATGCAGGCAGAACCGTATTTTTTAGTGGTGTCGCTGTAATGATTGGTTTTGCTGCGATTGGATTCTCTAAATTTGTACTTTATCAATCTGCTTCTGCTGTCGCAGTTGGAGTAGCAATTCTATTGGTAGCCTTGTTCACGGTGGTGCCAATCTTCATGTTACTGCTAGGGAATAAATTATTTTGGCCATCAAAAGGGTCATCAGAACATAAGGATAGTAAATTATGGGAAATGACAGGTGATTTCTCTTTAAAAAGACCGTTGCTTTCCTTACTTATTGTTGCAGCTATATGTGTTCCATTCTTGATCACATATGATGGGGATCTTTCTTTTAATTCCTTAGAAGAAATTAGTGATGATTATCCATCTATTAAAGCATTTAATGCCATTGCTGACAGCTTTGGACCAGGAGAATCGATGGCAACAACTGTTATCATTAAAAATGATGATGAATTAGACTCGATTGAATACCTATCATTAGCAGACTCGGTTACAACTGAATTAGCTAAAGTAGATTTAGTTGATAAAGTTCGTTCCATAACGAGACCAATGGGAGAATCGATTGAGGATTTTTATATTTCTAATCAGGCTAAGACGCTAGAAGAGGGATTGGATCAAGGAAAAGAAGGACTTGATCAAATAAGTGAAGGACTGTACAGTGCTGGAGATGAGTTGCAAAATTCTGAACCACAGCTTAATGATGCAGCCGATGGGATTAATGGGCTTATTAAAGGAACTGATGATGTAAAAGCTGGCTTAGGCGAAATTCAAAATAATCTCGAAAAGATTGAGCAAGGCATTCGCCAAGGATCGGCTGGGTCTGATCAAATAAAAGCTGGTTTAGTAGAAGCAAAATCAGGAGCAGAAGCATTATTGGCTGCACATAAAGATTTACAAAGCGGCTATAAAAAAGTGGAAACTAATTTAGCCACTGCCCTTTTGGAATATCAAAAAATTGGTTCTGGTATAGAGCAATTAGCCACAGGTCTAAATAAAATTCCAAAAGAAACATTTGGCTATTTAGAAAATAAATATGCTGGATTAGCTGATGAGGAAGGCTACCTCGGTATAAGAGAAGGATTTCTAGGAGCTCAACAGCAATTACCGGTCATTAGCAATGGGATAAGTCAATTAAATGATGGCCTTGCAGAATTACAATCGGGAGTCAGTACCGCAAATGAAGGCTATGCCGAGATTCTAAAAAATCAAAGCAATATTTCAATTGGGCTACAGCAATTAATTGAGGGAATAGACCAACAGCAAAAAGGGTTAGATCAACTAGCAGACGGTCAAGGGCAAATTGTTGAAAATATGCCTAAATTAACGAATGGCTTAAGCAGTATTAATGATGGACAGAAGCAGTTATTGGATGGTTTTAGCGAAATTGGCGGACAGCTTGGGCAATTAACCGATGGACTAACACAAAGTGCGGAAGGATTAGATCAAGTTTCCGATGGAATAGGTTCTGCTACAGACTATTTAGCTGGTTTATCCAAGAATGAAACAAATAGTTTCTATATTCCAGAAGAAGTATTAAAGAGTGACGAATTCAAGGACGCATTAGATACGTATTTATCTCCCGATCGCAAAATTATGACTTTTGATGTTATTTTCGCAGATAACCCTTATTCTAACGATGCCATCGATCAAATTGATGTGATAAAGGATAGTGTGGAAAGTATAACAAAAGGGACGAAGCTAGAAAACGCTGAAGTTGCTGTTTCAGGAATTACCAGTACAAACGCAGACCTTCGAACGATGTCAGATGCAGATTATACGAATACCGTTATTTGGATGATGATTGGAATTTCAATTGTATTAATCTTTTTATTCCGTTCCATCATTATGCCAGCCTATATAATTGGATCATTGATTTTAACATTCTACACAGCACTTGGAATAAATGAAGCTATCTTTGTCAATATGCTTGGCTATACAGGAATCAGCTGGGCAGTACCATTTTTTGCCTTTGTTATTTTAGTGGCTTTAGGTGTGGATTATAGTATCTTCCTTATGGATCGCTTCAATGAATATAAGGATTTAACAATAAAAGAAGCGATGCTAGAAGCAATGAAGAGGATGGGAACTGTCATTATATCAGCAGCCATTATTTTAGGTGGTACATTCGCAGCAATGATGCCATCAGGAATGCTTTCCTTATTGCAAATAGCTAGTATAGTATTAGTTGGATTATTTTTATACGCGTTTATCATCTTGCCATTGCTTATTCCTGTACTTGTTAAGAATTTTGGAGAAGCAAACTGGTGGCCGTTTAAACGAGTTAATGACTAAATAAGAAAGAGGAAGACCTTTAGGCTGTAACCTTAAAGTCTTCCTCTTTTTATTATTAAATAGAGTTTTCGCTAGTATTATTTAATTTACTATGCTTAAAACCGTATGAAAAATAAATAATCAATCCGATTACTAGCCAAACGACAAAGCCTTTCCATGTGAAGCTGCTTAGCTGAAGCATTAAATAAACGCAAAAAATGACAGCTAGTCCTGGAATATATGGTACGAAAGGAGTTTTAAATCCTCTTTGAAGGTTTGGCTGAGTGTAACGTAAGACGACGACACCAAGGGAAACCATAGTAAATGCAAATAATGTCCCAATATTGGTTAGTTCTGCTAATCGATCTAATGGCACTAAACCAGCAAAAATTGCTACTAAAGCGGATGTTATCCATGTGCTGACAATAGGTACTTGGTTTTTCTTACTAACCTTTTGCATAGATTTTGGAAGCAAACCATCTTTACTAATGGCGTAAAAAAGGCGAGTTTGCCCAAACATCATTACCATTAAGACGGTCGTGATTCCGATAATAGCACCAAGAGAAACAAAGCCAGCTACCCAATTTTGATTAATATAGCTAAGAGCAAAGGCAACAGGATCTTTGACATTTAATTGATGATAAGGAACAATTCCAGTTAGAATAAGCGATACAATAATATAGAGTATAGTACAAATGGCTAAGGCGGAAATAATCCCAATAGGCAGATTTCTTTGTGGATTTTTTACTTCTTCTGCTGCTGTAGAAACAGCATCAAAGCCGAAATAAGCAAATATCACAACAGCTGCCCCTGTAGTGATTCCAGAAAAACCAAATGGTGTAAAGGGTACCCAATTATCAGGTTTTACATACCAGACACCAACAAATATAAAGAGTAAAACGACTGCTAATTTAATGAATACCATAATGATATTCCATTTTGAGGACTCCTGAATCCCTCTCGTTAATAAAAGCGTAATAATAAAGACGATTATAATAGCAGGGATATCGATAAATGTACCATTTGCAGGGTTAAAGGCACTTGTCATAAAAGTAGGCAAATGGATACCAAAACCTGATAACAGGCTTTGAAAATAACCTGACCAGCCACTTGCCACAGCGGCCGAAGCAAGTCCATATTCCAATACTAAATCCCAGCCCAAAATCCAAGCGATTACTTCTCCAAATGCTACATAGCTATAAGTATAGGCACTGCCTGACTGCGGAATCATAGAAGCAAACTCCGAATAGCATAAAGCCGCAAAAGTACAGGCAAGGCCTGCAATTATAAAGGAAAGAATAAGAGCAGGTCCTGCATATTTAGCAGCGGCAACACCTGTCAATACGAAAATGCCAGTACCAACAATTGCACCGACCCCTAACATCGTTAAATCAAATGCACCGAGTACACGATTAAGCGAGGTATTAGTGCTTGACGTTACTGCCTTTTTTCTGAAGATACTCATGTAAACCTCCTGATGATAAAAAATTGCGAAAATTGCATAAAAATGTCGACCAAATTGAAAAACGACTTTCCTATTTTACTAATTTTCATATAGACTGTAAAGAAAGTTTTTTCTAAAAAATAAAGAAACTTGTTCCTTTTTGTTACAATTTGGTGAAAATAATAAGGACATCGAATAAGATCTATATTCAAAAGAAAGTGTAAAAAAATTCAATCGTTTTTTCTTGTTATTTTTCATTATTGGATTGATAATAAGTTGTAAAGTAAAAAAATTTCTATTGGCTAGGTATTATAAATCGTCAGCGTCAGGAGTCTTTCACATGGAAATATTGCTTTCATTTTTTCGAAAAAAAGGAGTAAAAAGAGTTTTAATTTTAATTTTAATTAGTTTATGCCTTTATTTTGTACGAAGTATGATAAATCTCCTTTTATTTACTTTTATTTTTTCCTACTTAATGGATAGACTTGTTCAGGTATTTACAAGTAAGTTTGCAATTAAACGGACAATAGCTGTTATCTTACTCTATTTTTCAGTGATATTCTTGCTTATATATGGGATTTCCACCTATTTACCTGTTGTCATTCAGCAAATATCTGGATTAGTTATTCAGCTTACAGATTTTTATATGCAGCCACATGATAATGTTGTGTTAAATTTTATAGTGAATAAAATCAATGATTTTAGTATCACAACTTATTTGCATCAGGGAATCACCTTTATATTTAAGTATTTTACTAATATTTGGGGAAATCTTCTTCAAGTGTTTATGGCGATCGTGCTAAGCTTATTTTTTCTGTTAGAAAAAGATCGCTTACGATTGTTTGCTAATCGTTTCCATACTAGCAAAATAGCACCGATTTATTTTGAATGCATGTATTTTGGAAAGAAATTTGTTGCTACTTTTGGAAAAGTAATTGAAGCACAATTTATAATTGCCATAATTAATTGTATCTTAACGACAGCTTCTTTATATTTTCTTGGATTTCCTCAATTATTTGGTTTAGGCATTATGATATTTTTGCTTGGTCTTATACCAGTTGCAGGTGTGATTATTTCTTTCATTCCATTATGCATTATTGGCTATACGGTCGGAGGAATAAGTCATGTCATTTCGGTTGTTATCTTAATTATGGTTATCCACTCTATTGAGGCATATATTTTAAACCCAAAACTAATGTCTTCTAAGACAGATTTGCCAGTATTTTTCACATTTATTGTCCTTATTTTCTCTGAACACTTCTTTGGAGTCTGGGGATTAATCGTCGGTATCCCGATTTTCATATTCTTGTTAGATATATTAGAAGTGAAGAGCGACAAAAAAGAGGGAAGTAAAAAAAGTTCAAACAAAAAAGTCATCTCAAAATGAGGTGACTTTTTTGTTAAGGATAGTATTATTCACTAGGTTTATAAGAACACTACAATAATAATAATGGCAATAATGATACGATAAATTGCAAATGGTGTTAATTTAATTCGATCAATTAACTTTAAAAAGAATCGAATGGAAATTAATGCAAAAATAAATGCACTGATAAATCCAACAATAAAGAATGGAAGAGACGCAGATGTGATATATTCCCAATTGTTTAATAAAGAAATAAAGCTTGCCCCGGCCATAATCGGTACAGCCATAATAAAGGTAAAATCAGCTGCGACACGGTGACTTAGTCCCATAAGTACGCCACCAGATATCGTTGATCCAGATCTTGAAAAGCCTGGCCATAAGGCAATACATTGGAATAGACCAATGAAAAACGCTTGTTTATTGGTGATTTGATCCAAAGAAGTTGTAGTTGGTTTCTTTTTCTTTTGTGTATAGTCTGCGATAATCATCAGAATAGCTCCAACAATCAAAGCGTACACCACTGTTTCAAAATTAAATAGATGTTCATCTATGTAATCATCAAAAAGGAGCCCTAAAACACCAGCTGGGATCAACCCAATGATAACTTGTACGAGGCTCAATTTATGTCCTGTTACTTTTTCGCCATCAATCGTTTTTTTCAAACCAAGAATATTAAGAAAGCGATCTTTGAAGATAATGACTACTGCTAAAATCGATCCTAATTGGATCACTACTTTAAAGGTATTTGCTACTTCAGGTGAAATAAGTTCTCCTGATTTTAACCATAAATCATCAACAAGTATCATATGTCCTGTTGATGAAACAGGTGCAAATTCAGTTAAACCTTCTACTATGCCTAAAATAAAGGCAACAATTAATTCCCATAATTTATCCAAGCCTTGTTCACTCCTATTTATCAATTAATATGTAAATTACTTTTTCAAAAACATACACCCAACTATCATAACAAATATTTTGCAAAAGCTGAATGATATGTGATGTAAAATTTCTGCCATTTAAATTTTTACATAGAGTAAAACGTAGAAATAGAATTATAAGTTTCACTAATTTTATCAAAAATTCTTTGAGTTAAAATGCTTAATAAGAGGAATGAAGATATACTAAGGAAGTAAAGTAGAGGGGGAGAGAATAATATGGCTCGAAAAGGAATTCTATCTCTTGGTGATGCGTTTATCGATTTTGTTTCACAAACAAGGGATAATAACAGTTTTGATAGAAATTTAGGAGGAGCTTCTGTTAATGTCGCTGTACATATAAGTAGATTTGCTATTCCAAGCTTTTATATTACAAAGTTAGGAATAGATGAAGATAGTATATTTGTGGAAGAAGAGATGCAAAAGGAAAAAATAAATTTGGATGAAAGCGTTCGGACATCAACAAAGAAAATTTCCAAAGTTTTTGTTCATCTCGATGAAGATGGGGAAAGACACTTTCATAACTACGAAAATGAAACTCCCGATGAAGTCGTATTGGAATCAGATATTAAAGGACAATCATTTGAAAATAAAGCTATTTTCTATTTTGGATCAGGTACACTTTTTCATCCACATGCAAGAGCAGCAACGAAAAAAGCAATAAGCTTAGCAAAGGAAAAAGGGCTGCTAATTGCTTTTGATGCGAATATACGCTTGAAAAGATGGAATAAGGAAGAGGAATGTAGAGAGGTGATTAGAGAACTTTTGCCTTTTGTTGATATTCTAAAGCTATCAAGAGAAGAGCTTTATTTTCTAATGGAGGTAGATACGGTGGAAGAAGGGATGGAAGAGCTGGCAAATTTAAATATCCCATTTCAGCTTGTTACTCTCGGAGAAAAAGGAGCTATTGGACGATTGCTTGAGAAAAAAATGCATGTACCTGCAGAGGCGGTGAATGTTTTAGATACCAATGGCTCTGGCGATGCATTTATGGCAACAATTCTATTTTATATACACGAAAAAGGATTCCCTAATTCAGAGGAAGAGATGGTGAATTATATAAGGTGTGCCAATAAGCTAGGAGCAATGGTCGCAACTAAAAAGGGATCCTTACCTCCCCTGGATAATTATCGATCACTTGTCCTAAAATGAATTAATTAGACATATTGAGCATCCTGAATACATAAACTCCTAGGTGATAAGCGAGAATGGCGGCTCCACAGTTTAAGCTTGCGACTTGGCTTAGGCGTACCCCATGGAAAGGAAAGTGCATGTAACGAAAACATCCTTAATTAAAAAATTGCTTTAAGCATGCTTACATAGAAGGAACAACCATCATGATGGCAGAATTCTTATGTAAGGATGCTTTTTGTCACTTTTTAAGTCTAAAGACGTAGACAAAAATAATCCAAGAGTTTGTTTCAAGACTTAGATAATCTTTATATGATAGTACAGAGGAATGGAAAAAGTAATAGGTGTCTTTGAAAATTAAAAGATACATCAGAACAATTATTTCCTTACGATCTATTTATTTACGAAAGTAAAGTGAAAAGAGTGTAAATTACGGATTTTAGAAGGGAGGGGTGTTTGTGTGACGGAAAAAAAAGTATATATTATTTTATCTGATACAGGAACATTATTCACACGTTGTATTAAGTTATTTACGAGAAAGCCCCATAATCATGCATCTATTTCCTTTGATCCACAACTAAATGAAGTGTATAGTTTTGGCAGAAGGAAACCTAGCAATCCCTTTGTTGGCGGCTTTGTTAAGGAAAATGTAAAACATGATTTTTTTCGAAAAAGCCGTTGCATCATATATTCCATCTCTGTGACGGAGACACAATATGAAAAAATGAAGTGTAAGATTGAAGAAATGGAGAAAGAACAAAGAAATTACCGCTACAATCTTCTTGGCCTATTATTTATTTTATTTAAAATACCTTATAATCGGAAAAATGCTTATTTTTGTTCACAGTTTGTTGCATCTATCTTACATGAAAGTGGTGTTTTATTTTTTACTAAGCCACCTTGTTTAATAACCCCATATGATTTATTAGATGAATATAATATGCATAGGGTTTATGAAGGGGAATTACAATTATATCCACTTGTTTTTACGAAAAAAGCAGCATGAAGCTATTATATTTTTATCATACCTAGACAACAAATGTTATACCCCTACTAAGGATAGCTTCTTGGTAATTAATATCGTTAGTAAGGGGATTTTTATATAAATGAAAAAAGTGACCCTTTAAAGGGTCGCTTTTTTGGTATGAAATGGATATAGCGCAAATGGTTAATGACAGAACTTTTGGTGAAAATAAAAGTTAGAAGGAAAGCTTTGACAAAGGTAATCCCCATATAATATGATAACAATTGCTGACAAGTCTTATCGGAATTAGGAGGATTAATATGAAAAAATTAAGTATATTGTTTAGTTTATTACTAAGTCTTACCATTGTTTTAGCTGCATGTGGTGGTAATTCAGATAATGAATCAAATGATTCTGCAGATAAAAATGATGACAAAACAGATTTATTAGCGCAAATTAAAGAAGATGGAAAATTAGTAATTGGTACGGAAGGTACTTACCCTCCCTTTACTTTTCATGATGATTCAGGGAAATTAACGGGATTTGATGTGGAAATCGCACAAGAAGTCGCAAAACGATTAGGTGTAGAAGCTGAATTTATGGAAACACAATGGGATGCCATATTTGCTGGACTTGATGCAAAGCGTTTTGACATGATTGCAAACCAAGTAGGAATTAATGATGAAAGAACAGAGAAGTATTCATTCTCTGATCCATACATTTCTTCTTCTGCAGTACTTATCACAAGAGAAGATTCAGATGTAAAAAGCTTTGAAGACATTAAAGGATTGAAGTCAGCACAATCATTAACAAGTAATTACGCTGAAATCGCCAAATCTAACGGTGCTGAGTTAGTTGGGGTAGATGGATTTAATCAAGCTGTTGAATTGTTAAATTCAAAACGAGTAGATGTAACAATTAATGATAAATTATCATTTTTAGACTTTAAAAAACAAAAGCCGGATGCAAAAGTTGTGATTGCTGATACTGCAGATGATGTAGCACAAAGTGGATTAATGTTTAGACAAGGAAATGATTCGTTAGTAGAAGCGGTAAATACAGCATTACAAGAAATGATTGATGATGGTACGTATAAATCAATATCTGAGAAATGGTTCGGAGAAGATGTACTTAAATAATATCTTTACAGACCCAGAAGCATTCCAGCGATATTATGATATTGCCGTTAGTTCCCTTCTTCCTTTGGTGAAGGGGGCTATTTTATATACGATACCACTATCAATTATTTCCTTTATCATTGGACTGATCTTAGCTGTATTAACCGCTTTAGCTAGATTATCAAGTGTTAAAATTTTGCAAATCATTGCAGGGATTTATGTTTCCGTAATTCGAGGAACCCCTTTACTCGTACAGCTTTTCATTATTTTTTACGGGCTTCCGAACATTGGCATTACGCTTGAACCATTTATAGCAGCAATCATTGGTTTTTCCTTAAGTGTTGGAGCGTATGGGTCAGAAATAGTTAGAGGTTCCATATTGAGTATTCCTAAAGGGCAATGGGAAGCTGGATATTCGATTGGAATGAGCTATGCCCAAAATTTAAAAAGAATTATTTTGCCACAGGCTGCGCGCGTGTCCATTCCACCATTGTCGAATACATTTATAAGTTTAATTAAAGATTCATCCCTTGCTGCCTTAATCCTAGTAACAGAAATGTTTCGAAAAGCACAGGAAATAGCAAGCACAAACTATGAATTTTTGCTTCTATACTCAGAGGTTGCGCTTTTATATTGGCTTATTTGCTTCCCTCTATCTATTATTCAGCAGAGTCTTGAAAATCGCTTCGGACGTCACTTGAATAAATAATCAAGCTTCTAATTAGAAAATAAATAATCGATAGAGAAAGGAGGAACTAGCATGATTTCCATCAAGGGGTTGTCAAAGAATTTTGGTGATTTACAAGTATTAAAGGACATAAATCTAGAAGTAGAAAAAGGGAAAGTCATTGTCGTTATTGGACCGTCTGGATCTGGTAAAACGACGATGCTGCGTTGTTTAAACATATTGGAGATACCGACGAATGGCCATATTACGATTGAAAATAAACAATTGGACTTCTCTAAAAAGGTTACAAAAAAGGCTATAACCGATTTTCGAAAATTGACAGGAATGGTTTTTCAAAGCTATAATCTTTTTCCACATAAAACGGCCTTGGAAAATGTAATGGAAGGCCCTATTACGGTGAAAAAGCAATCAAAGGAAATAGCAAGAAATAAAGCTATTGAATTATTAAATAAAGTTGGGCTTGGGGATAAAATCGATTACTATCCATTCCAGCTTTCAGGTGGGCAGCAACAGCGTGTTGGCATTGCAAGAGCATTGGCAATGGAACCAGAAGTGATGTTGTTTGATGAACCGACTTCAGCGTTAGATCCAGAGCTCGTTGGTGAAGTATTAAAGGTAATAAAAGCACTTGCTAATGAGGGAATGACAATGATTGTAGTTACACATGAAATGAAATTCGCGCGTGAGGTTGCAGATGAAGTTATCTTCATGGATGGTGGCTATATTATGGAAAAAGGAAATCCACAGAATATCTTTACTGCGCCTAAAGAAGAAAGAACACAGCAATTCCTACAATTAATTCAATAAAAAAATGAGTTGTTAAGGAAACTCGGATAAGGAGATTCCTTAACAACTCTAAAACAAAAGGGGGAATTACACTTTGTAGTATCATTGTGGCCCCCTTTTTCGTTTTTTATACATACAAAGATAATTTTTTTAAAATCTACATGCTTTTTGAAAAAGGAAGCTATTGTTTATCATGAATTTTCTTATGAATGACTTCCTCTTCTAATAAATTTAAGAAAGCAACAATGATACCAGAGAGCAAAGAAGCAATGGTGTAAACCGATAAACCAGATATAGCATAGAACAGAAACGTTATGATAAGAGTCAATATGCAGCAATAGATAATCGTGTTTACATATACGGGATTTTTCATTTCGAACCTTCTTTCAGCTATTCATATATCTTAGTATATGTGGAGAATTAATAATATACTACTTTTAAAGGGTGATTGCCCTTTTTTATGGATAAAGGGGATAAGCCCTCACTGATTTTACAAAAAAGCATATTTAATAAGTATAAGGAATAGCTTGTATCACCTTCTTAGAAGCTGAATACACAGTCATATTTCTTATACCGTAACCCCATAACCTCCTCTCACTTAAGGTATAGCCGTTCGTTTGGCTATACCTCTTTTTTTATATCTCGATACATAAGCGTATTTATCATTGTTATAGTTCGCGAAACACGGTTAATAGCGACAAAATTCATGACGCCCTTTTAATGAAGGGTGTTTTCAACCAAAATAGGGTTATTTTTTCCTCCTAATTGCTTTAAGCAACAGTATTTTGTAAAATAGGTATAAACAACTATTTGTTTTGTGAAAATTTCATCAAATTTCCTATTTATAATTCATTTGTCCTGTCGATAAAAGAATTATAAACAAAATAAGTTGGAGGTTTTTTAGAAATAACAGGTGAAAAGAACTATAAAAAGTCAGGATGGTATAGCTATATGAAAAGAAGAAATTTATTTCATAGTTTAAGAACAAAAATGATAATCATCATACTTTTTGCTACATTCTTTAGTACGATGATTTCGTTTAAGTTGCATGAAATTATTCGTGAGGCAGGCATTTTTCCAGAAGCATTTGGTATTTTCGTAAATACGATTATTAATCTAGTTTTTGTGACGATTATTGTTTCATTATTTACACGACGAATCATCATATCTCCACTTAAAAAATTATTAAATTCTACAAAGAGAATTACAGAAGGCGATTTAGATATTGAAATTAATAAGGCTTCGAATGATGAAATTGGCCAATTGACAGATGAATTTATTTTAATGAAAGAATTTATAAGAAATTTAGTGCTGAAAGTAAACGAGACATCTGAACATATTAATGCATCTGCTGAAAAATTAACGGCGAATACAGTGGAAACAAGCTATGTATCAGAACAAATTTCTTCCTCCATTCAGAGTGTTGCAGCAGGGTCTGAAGAGCAAACGAAAGGAATGGAGTTCATTGTAGATTCTGTTGCAGTTGTTAATAACGAAATTAAAGATATTGCCAAAAATACAGAAGAAATGGTGAAAAACACGAATGATACAGTATTGAAGGCAAAAGAAGGACAAGAAGTTGTGGAGAGTACTGTTACTCAAATGAGTTTAATCCAGAATTCAGTGAAGGAATCTAATGACTCTATCGTATTATTACAGGAGCGTTCACAAGAAATTGGGCAATTTTTAAATGTAATCACAGAAATTGCTGATCAGACCAATCTTTTGGCTTTAAATGCAGCAATTGAGGCAGCTAGAGCTGGAGAGGCAGGAAAAGGTTTTGCAGTAGTTGCTGAAGAAGTTAGAAAGCTTGCTGAACAATCTAATCAATCTGCTAAACAAATTGCTGTATTAGTAAATGAAATACAAAAAGATACCCTGTCGTCGGTTAAAACAATGAAAAGAGTGACAGAGGAAGTAAAGGATGGCATTAATATTACAAATGATACAAAGCAAAAGTTTAGTATTATTTCCAATTCTATGTTATCAATGAGCAGTCAAATGAAAGACATTTTGGATGCTGCCACTAAGATTTCTACGAATATTGTGGAGGTTGCAGGATCTGTGGATCAAGTTACAGGTATCGCGAAGGAAAATAGTCAAAATTCGATGAACGTATCGGAAGCCTCCCAAGAACAACTGGCAGCAATCGAAGAAATAGCTACTTCTACTAAATCTTTAGCGAAAATTGCCGACGATTTAGTGGAGTTAACAAAAACAATCCGTGTAAACTAAATTAAATGAAAAACAAAAAATAAGAATGGTCAAAAGATAAGTTAACATCTCCAGATAAATTCTACTGGATGCTAAACACTTTTGATCATTCTCTTTTTTTTGGGGGAATATAAAAGGGAATAATCGTTGTATGACATTTTAAACAGTTTTGATTCAATTTGATTAAAGTTAGGATTCAAAATAATAAATTTTACGAAAATGATTGTCGAAAGTTGTTATTTCATGCAAATACAAATATAATGGAGAATTGTAAATATGCAAATTACTTCTATTCATTTAGGGAGAAAATAAATATAAAAAATAATAGTTTTTAGTGTGAGAGGATTCAAGCCCCACTGTTAAAAGTTTTACTGAACAGGAGCAATGACAATATGTCCCCAAAAAATTCATCAAAAATAGATTATACACTTGTTCTAATATTAATGCTTTTATGCTTAACAAGTCTTACTGCTATCTATGGAGCGAATTCTGCTTATGTGTTAAAGCAGGTTTTATATTATGTGGTTGGTATCGGAATTATTATTGGAGTGATTCGGCTAGATTCGGATCAGTTAAAAAAATTAACTTGGTATTTATATGGTTTTGGTTTGTTATTATTAGTTTTACTTATTATTGCGCCAGAAAGTATTGCACGAAAAATTAATGGTGCGAAAAGTTGGTTTACGCTTCCTGGCTTTTCTTTACAGCCTTCTGAATTCGTTAAAGTGTTTTTAGTATTAGCGCTATCTCGATTAATTGTAGAACATCAAGAAAAATATATTGTGAAAACTTTACAAAGTGACTTTTTACTATTATTTAAAATTGGAGGAGTAACGGCACTTCCACTATTCTTAGTAATGTTACAGCCTGACTTAGGAACTTCTTTAGTGTTCCTTGCTATTATGTTAGGTATGGTATTTATCTCTGGTATCTCTTGGAAGATATTAACGCCTATTTTCTCCAGTTTTGCCGTTATTGCATCGGCAGTCCTATATATGGTTATTTGGCATTCGGATTGGATTACAACGTATTTTGGAGTAAAGGAATATCAAATGGGAAGAATCTACTCTTGGTTGGATCCATATACGTATCAGAGCACAACTGGATATCATTTAACCCAATCCTTACTTGCGATAGGATCGGGTCAAACGACAGGGAAGGGCATTGGCACTAGTGAAGTAGTACTTCCTGAAAATCACACTGATTTTATTTTTAGTGTGGTTGGAGAGGAGTTTGGCTTTATTGGCGCTAGTATTATAATTAGTTTGTTTTTCTTACTTATATACCACATTACAAAAGTAGCATTGGAAACAAAAAATACTTTTTATACTTGTATGAGTGTAGGAATTATTAGTATGCTTTGTTTTCATGTTTTCCAGAATATTGGAATGACAGTAGGGATTCTTCCAATCACTGGTATTCCACTTCCTTTTATTAGTTATGGTGGTAGTTCTTTAATGGGGAATATGCTTTCTATGGGATTAATTTTTTCGATTAGATACCATTATAAAAAGTATATGTTTTCCAGCGATGAATAACAATTTTTTATTTGAGCATAACGAAAAGAGGCTGACAGGGTGCAGCCTCTTTTCGTTTATTCTTTCTCCATTCTTTAATGAGGGGGAAGAAAAGGAAAGAATAGCCATCATTTTGGGAAGTTAATGATATTGATAATCATTATCATTTGGTGTAATCTAATAATAAAACAATTTATTTTTATTGTCAATGTATATATAAGGAGGAATAATATAATGAATGAAAAATTTCGAGAAGAATTTGAAGCACTATTAAGTAATTATACAGAATTACTACTAGGAGATGAAAATAAGGAGTTAAATGAAAAAGTACAAATATGGATGCTTTATTCATTTATGTCGAAAAAGATGCCAGGATTGGTAAAGCATTGGAATGCTAAATTTCCAGATGGTAAACAAACGATGATAGAAATAATATCCGAAATAAAAAAAATGAATGAGATAAGAAAACAAAATCAGAAATAAAACATATGCTATATAGAAAGCCTGGACAAAGTACAAAAACATACCACCAAATACGTAGGTGGTATGAATCAATAAGATTACTGAATAGTAGTATTGCCGTAAGGGAACTGGTTACTATAGCCTTTAAATTGCTGATAGGATTGTTGAAGCTTTTGCTGATCAGCTGCTTCAAGCTTATACCAGCCTTTTTGAAACATTAAATCATATAGTTCCCTTTGCATATTTTGCGTTTCAGTAAAAATCGATAATAAATCTTGATATAGTGGTTCATTGCTTGCTTCATTTAATGCTGTTGAATAAGAGTCGGTTAAATATTTTTCCGTTGAAAGCATATCATTAGTGAAATCACGATCATTCATTTGTGGTGTTTTTGGTACCTGCGCTTCAGGATTTTGAATTGTATTTTGTTGGTTCATTTTCTTTGTCCTTCCTCACAAGATATTATTTCATATGTTTGATTGCTGATTCATCCATTCTCTTTTATGAGAAGCTACTCATTCTGCCAAAGACAAGATCAAAATAAGGTTTGGCATTCTCTTTAGCAGAATGAGCAGTATGAATCAACAATCGCTGCAATTTAGTAAGTAATTATTGTGGTTGTTGAGACATGGGCTGATTGCTATCATTTAAGTGATTAAGTATTCTTTCATAATGATGCTGATGCATTTGTCCACATTTTTCAAGCTGCGATTTAATAGCCGGATCTTGGGCACTTTGAGCAAAAAAATGTGCTTTTTTCATTGCTAATAAATTCCAAGATAGCATATCTGTTAAATAAAGGGAATCTTTGACTGTTACCATAACTGGTGGTTTCATCATCATCCCGTTTGGCTGTGTCATATTATTGGGTTGCTGTTGTTGCATTTTAATTTGACCTCCTAAAAACTATCGCTTTTTATATTGATTATTTTGACTATTGACTTTTCCACCACCATCTGTTTCAACGGTCGGACCAGCATTTCCTTTCACACTAGTCGCACTAACACCTGATTTAGAAGGATTCTTTTTAAGACGGGCCATCTTTCTATTCACCTCCCTTTCTTGTTACATTTTTAGCATTTCCTATTTTTTTTATTTAATGAGCACATAGCTTCGAGATTATTATGTCCAGTCCTTAATTAGAAATGGTATATACGTAAAGACAGAAGGGTTTTGGTTAATAATTGACTATCTAGACAAAAGGCTGTTTTCTTATAGAATTGTTGCTTTTTCAAAAGGGAAAATAAACTAATTAGTAATACGGAGCAGCCTGAATACACGTAGACTCCTATGGGATTAGCGAGAAAGGCGAGACCCCGCAGTAGCTGAGGGAGGGCACTGAAAAAGTCTAGTTCTCCAAATAAAATGAGGTTTTATTTATTTGAAAGCGAATAATAAGTTGGTTTGGAGAGGTGACCGCTTGACTCCTATGGGAGCAGCGAGAAAGTCCGAGACCCTGCAGGAGCGTGAGCTGTGAAGCGGCTCGGCGCTCGCCCCAATGAGTCATGTGGTCACCTCGGAAAACAATTTACACATCTAAGTTTAAAAGGCGGTTACAATCAATCATCAATAGCTATCAGTTTTTCAGTGCCCTCGTAGCTGAGGAGGCTCGCCACTCGCCCCGTGGAAAGCGAAGTGTATTCAGGCTGCGGTTCATAGCAACAAACATTACGAAAACAGCCAAACAAATACAAACACAAAAGCCAATCGAAACTTAATTAATTTTCAAGGAGGAAGTAAGGTGAAAGAGATAAAATCAGCTGCGGTTATTGGTTCTGGAGTAATGGGTGCAGCGATTGCGGCACAGTTTCTTAATGCAGGCATTTCTACCGTTCTTCTGGATATTGTGCCAAATCAGTTAACAGAAGAAGAGAAACAGAAAGGATTAACGAAAAAGGATAAGATGGTAAGAAATAGATATGGACTGCTTGCCATCGAAAAAATGAAAACAGATTCTCCTAGTCCACTCACCTCTTATCATAATTTATCGCTTTTAACAATAGGGAATCTAGAGGATGATTTATCACTGCTGAAGGAAGTAGATTGGATAGTTGAAGCGATAATTGAAGATGTTCAAATAAAAAATGAATTATTTAAAAAGGTAGATCAATATAGAAAAAAAGAATCAATTGTTAGCAGTAATACTTCTGGTATCTCCATAAATAAAATGAAAGAGACTCTTTCTGCAGATTTCCAAGCACACTTTTTAGGGACTCACTTTTTTAATCCACCTCGCTATATTAAATTGATGGAAATAATTCCTACAGAAGAAACTGACCCCGTAGTGGTGAAAATCATAAGTGATTTTGCTGAAGAGACATTAGGAAAAGTGGTAGTAAAAGCCAGTGATACTCCTAATTTCATTGCGAATCGAATTGGTTCATATGCTTTTTTAAACATTGTGAAAGAAATGATGAAGGCTGATTTAACAATCGATGAAGTGGATCAATTAACTGGTCCGCTAATTGGCCGCCCGAAAAGTGCCACCTTTCAAACCTTAGATATGGTTGGCTTAGATACTTTTTATCAGGTTATTCAAAACATGCAAGGAAAAATGCAAATGGCAGAAGAAATAGAGATGTACCAAATCCCAGCTTTGCTAGAAGCAATGCTTAAGAAGAAGATGCTTGGTAGAAAAGTTGGAAAAGGGTTTTATAGTAAAACAGAAAAAGGATTAAAAGTTTTAGATTATCATACATTCACATACAAGGATTTAACAGCAACGAAAGAAAATGTGGTTAAAAAGCATCTTTCATCGTTTTTACAGGAAAAAAATAAAAAAGCATTTTTTTTATGGAATGGAATTGCCCCATTTTTGCTTTACTCTGCAAAAATGGCTGGTGAGATAACAGATTCCATTTATGAGTTAGATCAGGCTGTTCAATCTGGTTTCAACTGGAAAAATGGTCCGTTTCGTTTATGGGATAAATTGTCTCTAAAAAACACGATCGAGCGAATGGAAGAAGAATTAATGGATATTCCATTATGGATCAAAGAAATGATTGATCATGGATTTGACCAATTTTATAAAGAAATTAATGGGGTGGAGCATTATTATCATAAAGGACAATATTTGCCCATTCCAAAAAGTATGGATCAAATAAGCATTCGAGAAAGTAAAAAGCAAAGAGATCCCCTTCTTTCTAATGATGGAGCAAGTCTAATAGAGATAGGGGATGGTGTCTTATTGCTTGAATTACACAGTAGAATTATGAGTATTGGTGTCGATATTCTGACGATGATTGAGCAATCGATAGCATTGATAGAGGCGCAGGAATTTAAAGGGTTGATTATTGGTAGTGAAAAAAAGAGTTTTAGCCTCGGCGCAAATTTAGCATTGATGCTTCTAGAAGCACAAAACGAAGATACTGTTGAGATAGAGCTAGCCGTCCGCCGTTTTCAGCAAGCAATGAAGCGCATAAAATATTGCAAAAAGCCAGTTGTAGCGGCTCCTTATCAAAAAACATTAGGGGGAGGAGCGGAAATTTGTCTGGCCGCAAGCAAGGTGCAAGCTTCCTTAGAAACGTATATTGGTCTTGTGGAAACAGGGGTTGGGCTTATTCCAGGTGGTGGAGGAACAACCGAATTGTATTGTAATAAATGGAGAAAAAAGCCAAGTTCGTCAACGGAGGATTTACTAAAGCTTACAGGAGAGGTATTTCAGACGATTTTAACAGCTAAGGTTGCTACTTCTGCCGCCCATGCAAAGGAAATAGGCTTTTTTACGGAGATGGATGGGATAACCAATAATGAACGATTTATATTAAGAGATGCCAAAAAAGCCGTCCTACAATTAGCCAATGAAAATTATCTCCCTCCAAAAAAAGAAAAAATTGTTGTGTCAGGTAGAAATGGCTATCAATTCTTAATGAAGGAAATAGTAAAGCTACAAAAAATCGGGTTTATATCGGAGTATGATGCCTTCATTGCAAGCAATCTTGCAACAGTTCTTACAGGCGGCGATGTAGATTGTGGAGCATTGGTAGAGGAGGATTATCTATTAGACCTAGAAAGAGAAGCTTTTATTCGTTTGATTAGAAAACAAGAGACACAGCAAAGAATGCTGCATTTATTACAAACAGGGAAGCCATTGACAGCGAAATAAAGATGAAAAACCTTGAAAGGAAGGAAAGGATTACTATGCAAAAGGGTGGAAGTTTTTTAACAGAACCAATCACCATAGACGCTATCTTTACACCAGAGGATTTTACAGAAGAGCATCAAATGATTGCAGAAATGACAAGTGAATTTGTGCAAAAAAAGGTATTGCCACATTTAGCTGAAATGGAAAATCATCAATTTACAATTACGAAACAATTGATGGAAGAAGCAGGAGAGTTAGGACTCTTAAGCTCAGATATTCCTGAAGCATATGGCGGTTTGGGATTGGATAAAATTAGTACAGCAGTTATTTCGGAAATGATGTCTGTGGCAGGGGGGTTCTCTGTTACGCACGGTGCCCATATAGGAATTGGCTCATTGCCGATTGTTTTATTTGGAAATAAAGCGCAGAAGAAAAAGTATTTACCAGCTTTAGCTAGCGGTAAAAAAATAGCATCCTACGCATTAACAGAACCTACGGCCGGATCAGATGCGCTTAGTGTAAAAACAAAGGCTGTTTTAAATGAGGCAGGCACACATTATCGTTTAACAGGAGAAAAGCAATGGATTACGAATTCTGGAATTGCGGATATATTTATTGTATATGCAAAAGTCGATCAAGAGTATTTTACTGCCTTTATCGTTGAAAAAGAATTTCCTGGTGTGTCAGTGGGAAAAGAAGAAAAAAAATTAGGAATCAAGAGCTCATCAACTTGCGCAGTCCGTTTTGATCAGGTAGAAGTACCCATTGAAAATGTATTAGGAGAGGTAGGAAAAGGCCATTTAATTGCATTAAATATCTTAAACATTGGGCGCTATAAACTAGGCCTTGGAGCTATTGGCGCTAGCAAGGAAGCCCTTAAAAAGACGATTGCCTATACAAAACAACGAATACAATTTTCCACCCCAATAGCTCATTTTCCTCTAACACTTGAAAAGTATGCGACGATGGCTTCTTATATTTATGCCGCAGAAAGCACTGTTTATCGAACAGCTGGAATGCTTTCAGAAGCAATGGATGAACTATCGGACGATGTAGAAATGAAAGTAATGGCAAAAATTATTAATGAATACGTAATTGAGTGTAGTTTAAATAAGATTTTTGCATCAGAAGTATTAGATATGGTTGTAGATGAATGTGTTCAACTTCATGGTGGTAATGGTTTTATGGAAGACTATGATATTGTTAGAATGTACCGCGATTCAAGAATCAATCGTATCTTTGAAGGAACAAATGAAATAAACAGGTTAATGATACCTCCTACCTTGGCGAAAAAGTGCCTAAAAGGTGAGCTTCCTATTTTGTCCCTAGCAGCGATGACAGAAAAAGAGATGCTTTCCTATCTTCCGGATGAACCAGATGGAAAACCGTTATCACAAGAAAAGATGCTCCTCTCCAATGCAAGAAAAATTACCTATCTCTTATTTGGAATGATGCTGAGACAATATAAGCAACAATTGGAAGAACAGCAAGAGATTATGGTGAATCTAACAAATTTAATCAATGCTGTCTTTGCAATGGATTCTTGTATTATAAGAACGGAAAAGGCGATGATAAAGGGCAAGAACGATGAAATGCAAAAATTATTATATACGGAAATATATTGCCAAGAAGCCTTCCAACAAGTGATTTTAGAGGCAACAGATACTTTAGCATATATGCTTAGCGGCGATGAATTAAGATTAGCCCTTTCCGTATTGAAGAAATATACTAGATTTACGCCAAAGCCGATTATTAGAAGTAAGAGAGAGGCTGCTAAATGTATATTAAAAGCCGGTGGATATCAGGTATAATTTTATTGATAAGAATGATTCAAGGTTCTTCAGACAGTTTGGGTTACTATCATGAAGAACCTTTCTCTTGTATCAACCCAATACTTTATGGTTATCTTCCTTTTCAAAAGAGAAGAAGTTCCATTTTGCATAACGCAAAAATGAATGGAGAAATCTAGTTAGGAGATAAGTTCCGTAGAGGTCTTCTTTATTGAAGTTTCACTTTATATAAAATTGTGATAATATTTAGTTGGATGTTATAAAATACATAGATTATGGGTGATGGAATGAAAGTTACTTTTTATTGGTATCCAAAATGCTCAACTTGTCGTAAGGCAAAAAAGTGGCTGGATGAAAATCATGTGTCATATGAAGAAGTACATATTGTCGATAATCCTCCTTCCCGCGAATTATTAGAGGATTTGTATAAAAAAAGTGGTCTAGAATTAAAGAAATTCTTCAATACTTCTGGACAGAAATACAGAGATCTAGGATTAAAGGATAAAATGAAAGAATCATCAGAGGACGAACTGCTTGATTTACTTGCTTCTGATGGCATGTTAATAAAAAGACCTTTAACGACAGATGGAAATAAAGTTACATTAGGCTTTAAAGAAGAAATGTTTAAAGAAAGTTGGGCATAACATTACCTGCTTTTTTTAATAGGTGGCTCTAAGATAAAGGGCAAATATGATTTTACGGAGGGGTTAATAATGACGGTACCAAAGGATTTAAGATATTCAAAAGAACATGAATGGGTAAAAGTTGAAGGAGATAATGCTCGTATAGGAATTACACATTTTGCACAATCTGAATTAGGCGATATCGTATTTGTTGAACTACCGGAAGTAGGCGATGAAGTAACTGCGAATGAGCCTTTTGGAAGTGTAGAATCTGTAAAGACAGTTTCGGAATTATATGCTCCAATCAGCGGTAAAGTAGTAGAAGTAAATGAGGATCTTAGTGATAATCCAGAGTATGTTAACGAATCTCCTTATGAAAATGCTTGGATGGTAATTATTGAACCAAGTGATAAAGCAGACATTGAAACACTAATGACTGCAGAGCAATATGAAGACATGACGAATGAAGGATAATTCTTAGTAATGATGACATCGGTAAATTGCCGATGTCTTTTCTTCAATAGAGTGCTTAATTAGATAAATATTAAGTTGAAAATTGTTCCATTAACCTACTTCTTTCTCTTTAAGTTTGAATATGTTAAAGTATATCAAATAACTCCTTTAGGTGATCAAAATGAAAAAAGTAATCATTGTGGAAGGCAAATCGGATAAACGAAAAGTAGAAAAAATTGTACGTGAACCGGTGGATATTATTTGCACAAATGGAACAATTGGCGTTTCGAAGCTGGATGAATTATTAGAAGAATTAATGGATAAAGATGTGTATATTCTAGTGGATGCAGACAAATCTGGAGATAAGATAAGAAAGCAGTTTAAAAGAGAGCTTCCAGAAGCAGAATTTCTTTATATTGATCGGAAGTACAAAGAAGTTGCTGCCTCTCCTGAACATCATTTAGCAACACTATTATTACAGGCAAACATTGAGATTAATGCAAAATATTTAGATGCAAGGATGAATGGATTATGATAGATTGGAAGATCGACCAATGGGAGAAACAAATCAAGGATGCTCCTCTTGTATTTCTTTATTTGTATACGCCCCTTTGCGGAACATGTATGGTTGCTTCTAAAATGTTAACAATATTACATACAATGAAGCCAGATTTACATTTAGGAAAAATGGATTTGAATTATGCACCAGAATTAGCGGTAGAGTACGCAGTCGAAAGTGTTCCATGTTTAGTTATTGTCGAAGAGGGATTGCTAAAGGAAAAATTGTATAGATTCGAATCGGTTCCTCATTTAGTAGAGGTTATCAATAAATATACGAAGTAGAAAGACTCTTTTTCAGACAGAAAGGGTCTTTCTTTTATGGCTTGGTGGATAAACGAGGTGGCACCATCCATAAAAACCAGTTTACTAAAAAAAAGGTAACAGTAACAAATCACTTTTTCTAAAAAGACTCTATCTATCCCAAAGCAAAGCTTACCAATACGTATTTTAATTCTAGGATTACAAAAAGATTATTCCTATAAAGCAGGTTTTTTCTATTATTGCAAGAATAAGTAATATAAGATTGTTCGGCAGAAAGTAGGAGATGCTTTTGCAGGAGTGGATGACAAGTTTTGTAGATAAGTTGAACCGTAAAGAGTCTTTAAAACCATTATTAAGAAACACTTCTTTTTCATTAGCAATATCATGTCAAAAGGTTGCCTATTTAATGGAGGTAAGGAACAATCATTTTTCATGGAAAAGGATGAAAGAGGAGAATCCAGATGTATGGTTAATGGGGGAAAGAGAAAGTATTCACTCCATTGCAAGTGGAGAGATTCTTCTGAGAGAAGCAAAAAAGAACGGATTGATTCAATTAGATGGATCTTTAAGAAAAATCCTTTTGTTAGAATCTCTGCTTTTCTTATGCAATTCACCGCCTGAAAAACGAATCGGTTAAGTAGGGGGATCCTAAAAGAATAGTTCTTTCCTTTTTCCTGAAATCCCCCTTTTCTTCCAGAAAGGGACTGAGATTTCAGGTTATTTTTTGATTCTTTCTTTCTCGTTTTCTCTCTTATATCCCCCTTTTTTATCGAATTAATTATGTTAGAAAATCTAACAGTATTTAATGGAAAATTCAGAAAAATATTATATTAAAAAATGTGTTGACACGAATATCAGTAAGTGGTAAATTACATCTATCATATTAACGAATTATAAATTTCATATCGATAATGAAACTCTTATCAAGAGAGGTGGAGGGATGTGCCCTATGAAACCCGGCAACCGTCAGTATACTGAAACGGTGCCAATTCACACAAAGCGTTTAGCTTTGATAGATGAGAGAAAGGGATATTATTAATAATAGAAACCTTTCTGCTCATCTTGCAGAAAGGTTTTTTTATTATGTGGAATGATATGATGTACTTTGTTAAAAACTATTCTAAAATAGTTATCGATAAAGTGGAATTTTAGATAGAAGTAGGTGAACAATATGATTAATGTTAACGCAGTTAAAAAAATATATACCTCTAGAAGCGGGAAGGTCACTGCAGTCGATCACGTAGACTTAACCATTCATTCAGGAGAGATATTTGGAATAATCGGATATAGTGGTGCAGGAAAAAGTACATTAATCAGAATGCTGAACGGATTGGAGATTCCTACTGAAGGAAGTGTTTCGGTTGCAGGACATGAGGTTTCTAAAATTAAAGGAAGCAAGCTTCGTAAGGCGAGACAAGAAATCAGTATGATATTTCAACATTTCAATCTGCTGTGGTCAAGAACGGTAAAAGAAAACATCGCTTTTCCTTTAGAAATAGCAGGCGTAAAAAAATCAGCAAGAGAAAAGAAAGTGCTTGAGTTAATCAAGCTAGTAGGATTGGAAGGAAGAGAAGATGCATATCCTTCACAATTGAGTGGTGGTCAAAAACAGCGTGTTGGCATCGCAAGAGCACTTGCGAGTGATCCAAAAGTTCTTCTTTGTGATGAAGCCACCTCAGCATTGGATCCGCAAACGACGGATGCCATCTTAGATTTGTTAGTGGATATTAATAAGCGTCTTGGTCTTACAATTGTTCTTATTACACACGAAATGCATGTTATTCGGAAGATATGCCACCGAGTTGCTGTAATGGAAGAGGGGAGTGTAGTAGAAACGGGACCTGTTATTGATGTTTTTAAAAAGCCCCAGAAAGAAATCACCAAACGTTTTGTTCAACAAGTCATTGAGCCAGAAGAAGCGAAGGACACAATTGATCATTTAATAGCGCAATACAAAACTGGAAGCTTGGTAATGCTAGGATTTGTTGGTGAAAGTGCAGAACAGCCTGTTATCACAAATCTAATTCGATCTTTTTCTGTTTCGGTGAATATCATTCAAGGGAAAATTTCTCCGACGCAAAATGGATCGTATGGAACTTTGTATATTCATATGGATGGAGAGAAAGAAGAAATAGAGAAAGCTATTCAATACCTTCATTCTCAAGAAATTAGTGTGGAGGTGATCGAAGGATGACCGAAAGTTTACTGCCAAATGTAGATTGGGAAATAATGTGGAAAGCCACAGTAGAAACCCTTTTTATGACTGGATTCTCGATTATTTTTACCTTTATACTCGGAATTATTCTAGGGATTACTTTATTCTTAACTGGTAAAGGGAATATGTGGAATAATGCTTTTGTTAACAAAGTGATTAGTGCAATTGTTAATATTTTTCGTTCCATCCCTTTCATTATTTTATTGGTTTTATTAATACCATTAACAACTTTCTTAATCGGTACGATGATTGGACCGAAAGCAGCTTTACCATCTTTGATAATTGGAGCTGCTCCGTTTTATGCAAGACTTGTAGAAATCGGCCTTCGTGAAGTAGATAAAGGAGTCATCGAAGCTGCAAAGTCAATGGGAGCAAAACCAACTACGATTATCTTTAAAGTTCTTTTGCCAGAATCTATGCCAGCACTTGTTTCAGGAATTACGGTAACTACGATTGCGCTAGTTGGATCTACTGCAATGGCAGGGATTATTGGTGCAGGGGGACTTGGGAATTTAGCTTACTTACAAGGGTTCCAAAGAGGTAATGGTGATGTAACACTCGTGTCAACCATTATTGTATTAATTATTGTATTTATCATCCAATTTATTGGAGATTATATAACAAAAAAATTAGATAAAAGATAAGGAGAATAAAAATGAAAAAATTATGGACATTATTAATTGCTTTGACATTTATACTTGTACTTTCTGCATGTGGATCGTCTGAAGATAAAAATGAGAGTGGTGCTTCTAACGAAGAAAAAGAAACAACTAAATTAGTGGTAGGTGCTTCTAATGTACCGCACGCTGAAATTTTAGAGGAAGCTAAGCCGATTCTTAAAGAAAAAGGAATTGATTTGGAAATTGTTACTTTCCAAGATTATGTATTGCCAAACAAAGCATTAGAATCAAAAGAATTAGATGCTAACTATTTTCAACATATCCCTTATTTGGATCAACAAATTAAAGATAATGGATATGACTTTGTAAATGCAGGTGCTATTCACATTGAGCCAATGGCAGTTTTCTCAAAAAAATATAAAAGCTTAGATGAGCTTCCAGATGGAGCGACAATCATTCTAAGTAATTCAGTTGCTGAACATGGCCGCGTGCTTTCTCTTTTAGAAAAAGGTGGATTAATTAAACTAAAAGATGGAATTGATAAAGTGAATGCAACAATCGAAGATATTGTAGAAAATCCAAAAAATATTCAATTAAAAGCAGATTATGAGCCATCATTACTTCCTCAAATCTTCAATAACAATGAAGGGGATGCAGTTGTTATCAATGCAAACTATGCATTAGATGTAGGTTTAAACCCAGTGGAAGATTCAATTGAAATTGAAGGAAGTGAATCTCCATATGCGAATATCATTACCGTTCGTAAAGGAGATGAAAGCAAAGAAGCTATTAAGACATTGGTAGAAGTACTTCATTCAAAAGAAATTCAAGATTTCATCAATACAGAATATAAAGGTGCAGTTGTACCAGTTAGTGAATAAGATTTAAAGGAGATGTTCCTATAAAAGACCAAAACATAAAGCAAATATCCAATTGAGAATGAAGTCGCTTCTATCAATAATGGATATAGCTTGTGTATCGGTCTTTATAGGGACATTTTTTTATGATGTTTCAAAATAAAGTTGTTTTCCAATGAAGATTTTCTCATTTTAAAGGGAGGATTCCATTTCCAATAAGTACTAGGGCTAAATTCAATACGTGTATAAATACTAAAACGATGCACTATATTAGTGCAGAATTTGACAGCTAGTAATAAATAGTATAGTTTAAAGTACTTATCATTTATACGAAAGTAATGTTATGTAATATAATAAGGAAAGAAATCGTTTCCAAAATAACGAATAAATAGATATTGATAAGTGGATGAAGTGTATTTATTTTGTTTTTATGCGAATTTTCCTTATAGAACTGGAAGCAATAGGTTGCTATCAGTTTTTATTTGTTATAAGATTAGAATGATAATAAATTGATAATGAAGTTTCGACAATTTTGTGAACAAAACTTCTTTTACTATGGAGGTATTATAATATGAGTCAACCTAAATTAGTCATTAATGATTTACATGTTTCAATCGAAGAAAAAGAAATTATTAAAGGTCTTAACTTAGAAATCAAAGGTGGAGAAATTCACGCAATCATGGGACCAAACGGAACTGGTAAATCTACTTTATCTTCTGCAATCATGGGTCACCCGAAGTATGAAGTAACTAGCGGTGAAGTAAGCCTTGATGACGAAGATGTATTGGAAATGGAAGTAGATGAGCGCGCGCGTGCAGGTCTATTTTTAGCGATGCAATATCCGAGCGAAATAAGTGGTGTAACAAATGCTGACTTCTTACGTTCTGCTTTAAACAGCCGCTTAGGCGAAGGAAATGAGATTTCATTAATGAAGTTTATCCGCAAAATGGATGAAAACATGGACTATCTAGAAATGGATCCAGATATGGCACAGCGTTATTTAAATGAAGGTTTCTCTGGTGGAGAGAAGAAACGTAATGAAATTCTTCAATTAATGATGTTAAACCCTAAAATTGCAATTTTAGATGAAATTGATTCTGGCTTAGACATTGATGCACTAAAAGTTGTTTCAAAAGGAATCAACAAAATGCGTGAAGAACGTAAAGAAGATTTTGGTTGCTTAATCATTACTCACTACCAACGTTTATTAAATTATATCACTCCTGATTACGTTCACGTAATGATGCAAGGTCGTGTTGTTAAATCTGGCGGTCCTGAGCTTGCACAACGCCTAGAAGCAGAAGGATATGATTGGATTAAAAAAGAGCTAGGTATTGAAGACGAAACTGTTGAACAAGAAGCGTAATTGTTAGGAGGATTGACCAATGACAACGGATATTAAATTACCATTTGACCAAGAATATCTTTCCTCTTTTTCGAAAGATATGAACGAACCTTCTTGGCTAACGGAGCTGCGTGTTAATGCATTAGAACAAGCAGATTCTCTTCCAATGCCAAGACCGGATAAAACAAATATTAAAAACTGGAACTTTACACAATTTGAAAAACACATTGTAAGCAGTGAAGATTTTTCTGATGTAAATGACTTGCCAGAACAAGTAAAAGCACTTATCGATTTAGAAAAGAATAAAACACTTTATATTCAAAGAAATAACCGTCCAACTTTCTTAGCTGTTTCGAATGAATTAAAAGAAAGTGGCGTAATTTTTACTGATATTTTCACAGCAGCTAGAGAGTATAGTGACTTATTGCAAAAATACTTTATGAAAGATGCTGTTAAAGTTGATGAGCATAAATTAACGGCTTTACATGCGGCTCTTTTAAATGGTGGAGTATTCTTGTATGTTCCTAAAAATGTAGTAGTGGAAGAACCAATTCAATCTATTTTCTTACATGATGACAAAGAAGCAAACCTTTTTAACCATGTTATTGTTGTAGCAGAAGATAATAGTTCTGTTGTTTATGTAGAAAACTATGTTTCTACCGTTGATCCTGAAGAAGCAGTGTTCAATATTGTTACAGAAGTAATTGCTAACGCAAATGCAAAAGTTCAATATGGGGCAGTTGATAATTTAGCGCATGGTGTTACTACGTATGTAAATCGCCGAGGTGTTGCAGGTCGTGATGCTAAAATTGAATGGGCATTAGGCTTCATGAATGATGGTAATACAATTTCTGATAATACCACATTCCTAATGGGCGATGGCTCATATGGTGACACAAAATCAGTAGTAGTTGGTCGCGGAGATCAAAAGCAAAACTTTACAACAAAAGTAGTTCATTATGGTAAGAGCTCAGAAGGCTATATCTTAAAGCATGGTGTAATGAAAGATAAAGCTTCTTCTATCTTCAATGGTATTGGAAAAATCGAACATGGTGCTACGAAAGCAAATGCAGAGCAAGAGTCTCGTGTTCTGATGTTAAGTGAAAAAGCTAGAGGCGATGCGAACCCAATTCTATTAATTGACGAAGATGATGTAACTGCAGGTCATGCTGCATCTGTTGGTAGAGTTGATCCTTTACAATTGTATTACTTAATGAGCCGTGGTATTCCGCAACATGAAGCAGAAAGATTAGTTATTCATGGTTTCCTTGCTCCAGTTGTAGAACAATTGCCAATTGAAGGTGTTAAAAAGCAATTAGTAGAGGTAATTGAAAGGAAAGTAAGATAATGGATAGTAAACATATTCGTTCTTACTTTCCGATTTTAAACCAAGAAGTCAACGGAAATCCTTTGGTTTATCTTGATAGTGCGGCCACTTCTCAAAAACCTGTCCAGGTAATTGAAACATTAGAAAAATACTATCGAGAGTATAATTCTAATGTTCACCGTGGCGTTCATACCTTAGGGACAAAAGCGACGGATGCTTACGAAGGAGCAAGGGAAAAGGTAAGGAAGTTTATCTCTGCTTCTTCGATAGAAGAAATTATCTTCACTCGCGGAACTACAACAGCTCTTAATACAGTTGCACAAAGCTATGCGATGGAAAATATAAAAGAGGGGGATGAAATAGTCATCACCCCAATGGAACATCATAGTAATATCATTCCATGGCAGCAAGTTGCTAAAAAAACGGGAGCAACACTTAAATATTTGCCTCTTCAAGCAGATGGCACGGTAGCGATTGCTGATGTGGAAGAAACAGTTACTCCGGCAACAAAGTTAGTTTCTATTGCTTATGTTTCTAATGTTCTAGGAGTTATTAATCCAATAAAAGAAATAGCTGCGATTGCGCATAAAAATGGAGCTGTTCTTGTAGTAGACGCAGCCCAAGGCGCTCCCCATGTAAAAATTGATGTGCAAGATTTGGATTGTGATTTTCTTGGGTTCTCTGCTCATAAAATGTGTGGTCCAACGGGAATTGGGGTACTTTATGGAAAGAAACATCTTTTAGAAAACATGGAGCCAATTGAATTTGGTGGGGAAATGATTGATTTTGTCGGATTATATGAATCTACTTGGAAAGAACTTCCTTGGAAGTTTGAAGCAGGGACGCCAATCATTGCAGGTGCTATTGGATTAGGGGCTGCAATTGATTTCCTCGAAGAAATCGGCTTAGAGAATATAACGGAACATGAGCATAAATTAGCAGCCTATGCAATAGAGAAAATGTCTTCTATTAACGGTTTAACAATTTATGGTCCGCAAAGTGCAAATAATCGGGCTGGCGTTATCACTTTTAATATTGAAGATGTTCACCCTCATGATGTTGCAACAGTGTTGGATGCTGAAGGAATTGCTGTACGTGCAGGACATCACTGTGCACAACCATTAATGAAATGGCTAAATGTTTCTGCAACCGCTCGTGCAAGTTTTTATCTATATAATTCGGAAGAAGATATTGATAAGCTTGTGGAAGGGATTGGCAAAACAAAGGAGTATTTTAGCGATGTCTTTTAATAATTTAGATTCTCTTTATAGAAGTGTTATTATGGATCATTATAAAAATCCTCGGAACAAAGGAGTTCTTGAAGGTAGCTTGACCGTTAATATGAATAATCCAACTTGTGGGGACCGCATTCTTCTAACAATGAAATTGGAAGATGGGGTTGTCGTCGATACGAAATTTGATGGAGAAGGATGCTCTATTAGCATGTCTTCTGCATCCATGATGACACAAGCAATTAAAGGAAAGACAGTCGAGCAGGCGTTGAAAATGTCTGAGTCATTCTCTGAGATGATTCAAGGAAAAGACTACTCGGATGATATGGACTTGGGGGACATTGAAGCACTTCAAGGTGTTAGTAAATTCCCTGCAAGAATCAAATGTGCAACACTAGCTTGGAAGGCAATGGAAAAAGGGATAAACGAAGGTTAAATTCGTAGGATTACCACCAAGGTTGCATGTAGAATGGAGGAAAATGAAATGGCAAAAAAGATGCCCGAAATTGGGGATTATAAATATGGATTTTCAGACAAAGACGTTTCTATCTTTCGTTCCAAACGTGGATTAACGAAAGAAATCGTTGAAGAAATTTCAAAAATGAAGGCTGAACCACAATGGATGTTAGACTTCCGCTTGAAATCATTAGAGCATTTTTATAAAATGCCAATGCCACAATGGGGTGGCGATCTATCTGCTTTAAACTTTGATGAAATTACGTATTATGTAAAACCATCAGAGAAGACAGAAAGATCTTGGGATGAAGTACCAGATGAAATCAAACAAACATTTGATAAGCTTGGTATTCCAGAAGCAGAGCAAAAATACTTAGCTGGTGTGTCTGCTCAGTATGAATCAGAGGTTGTTTACCATAATATGCAAGAAGATCTTGAGAAAATGGGGATTGTTTTCAAAGATACGGATTCTGCATTAAGAGAAAATGAAGATATTTTCCGTGAGCATTGGGCAACAGTTATCCCAGCCACAGATAATAAGTTTGCTGCCTTAAACTCAGCAGTATGGTCTGGTGGATCTTTCATTTATGTTCCAAAAGGAATTAAAGTGGATACGCCATTACAAGCGTACTTCCGTATTAACTCTGAAAATATGGGACAATTTGAAAGAACGTTAATCATCGTGGATGAGGGTGCAAGTGTGCATTACGTTGAAGGATGTACAGCACCAGTATACACAACTAACTCTCTTCATAGTGCGGTTGTTGAAATCATTATTAAAAAAGATGCATATTGCCGTTATACGACGATTCAAAACTGGGCAAATAACGTATACAATTTAGTTACAAAGCGTGCTGTTTGTGATGCGAATGCTACAATGGAATGGATCGATGGAAATATTGGTTCTAAATTAACGATGAAATACCCTGCTGTTATCTTAAGAGGGGAAGGCGCAAGAGGAATGACTTTATCTATCGCTCTTGCTGGTAAAGGACAACACCAAGATGCTGGAGCAAAAATGCTTCACTTAGCTCCAAATACATCATCTACGATTGTTTCTAAATCTATTTCGAAACAAGGTGGAAAAGTAACATACCGTGGGATTGTTCACTTTGGACGTAAAGCCGATGGTGCCCGTTCCAATATCGAATGTGACACATTAATTATGGATAACAAGTCTACTTCCGATACTATTCCATACAATGAAATTTTAAATGACAATATTTCATTAGAGCACGAAGCAAAAGTTTCGAAAGTATCTGAAGAGCAATTATTCTACCTAATGAGTAGAGGCATTTCCGAAGAAGAAGCAACAGAAATGATCGTAATGGGCTTTATCGAGCCATTCACAAAAGAATTACCAATGGAATATGCAGTTGAAATGAACCGTCTGATCAAGTTCGAGATGGAAGGTTCTATCGGTTAATATTTCTTAAGATAGGAGGCGAACTTTTCGAAGTTCGTCTTCTTTTTTATGCTAGGATGTTGAAGAGGCAACGGAATTATAAATATTTGGTTCAGACCACTTTAATTTTATCCTCTTTTCCTATATAATTTCTTTATTGGAAAAGAGGGTGTATGATGGAGAAAACAAAACCTTATGGGACAGTCCTATTAAGGGCTGCAAAAATTATGGATTATCTTTCAGAAAATCCAAATCAAACTTTGCAAAGTATTGCTCAAAACACAGAAATGACCACTTCTACTACTTTAAAAATATTGGACACTTTATTGTTAATTGGCTTTGTTAGCAGGGATAAAAATAAAAATTATCGATTAGGATCCAAACTTATTCGCTATGCCAATCAAGGTGTGGATCAACTGGATTTAGTAGAGTTAACTTTACCTTATTTAGAAAAACTGCAAAAGTTAATTGATGAAACCATTCATTTAGGTGTACTCGCAGACAATGAAATTTTATATGTAAACAAATTAGAGGCTAAACATCAGACAATAAGAATGTCATCAAGGGTAGGGATAACAAGACCTTTATACAGTTCAGCAATGGGAAAAGCCGTTCTGGCAGAATTTGATGAAGAGGATTATTCACAATATATAAAAGAAACTCCATTAGTTCCATTTACAGAGCATACAATAACGAACTCTTTAAAACTGGCTTCCGAGCTACAGAAAGTGAGAGAGACTGGTATTGCCTTTGATGATGAAGAAATGGAGAAGGATATTTTCTGTATTGGAGCTTCCTTAAAAAAAGATGGGGAAATCATTGGGGCTTTTAGTGTAAGTATGCCGAAATATAGGCTCACCGAAGACTTTAAAAGGCAAATAATTAAGGCAATCGTCGAAACGAAAAATGAGGTAATTCAAGCTGTGGCTCATTAAATCGTTTCGGCGATTTTTTATATTTTATGACTAGCGTTTACATTTTTCGAAAAAGTATGTATAATCAAATTGAGGTTTCTTAATAATAAATTTAAATTTCTAAATAAGAAAAGAGTGAGCGGAATGAAAAGAGTGGAAACATTACAACGCTTAAAAAATGCTGGGGTAATTGCGGTAGTTAGAGGTAATAGCAAGGAAGAGGCTGTGCAGGCAAGCAGCGCAGTAGTTCAGGGTGGCATGAAGGGAATCGAATTAACTTTTACTGTTCCTAATGCAGATAAAGCGATTAGTGAATTAGTAGAGTTGTATAAGGATAATTCTGACATTGTCATTGGTGCAGGGACTGTATTGGACTTAGTAACTGCTCGTTTAGCTATCATGGCTGGAGCAGAATATATTGTTAGCCCAAACTTTGATAAAGAAACTGCAGAATTATGTAATCTTTATCAAACACCATATCTTCCAGGGTGTTTAACCATTACAGAAATGAAAGAGGCATTAAAAGCAGGAGTAGATATTATCAAGCTATTCCCAGGTAGCGCTTACGGTCCAAGTATTGTATCCGCATTTAAAGCGCCGATGCCGCAAGTTAATATTATGCCAACAGGTGGAGTAAGCTTGGAAAACATGGAAGAGTGGTTTAAAGCAGGGGTAGTAGCAGTTGGAGTTGGAGGAAATCTATTAGCACCTGTGGCAAATGGAGAATTTGACAAAGTTACAGAGATTGCTAGTCAATATATGGATAAATTTCATCAAATTAAAGGAGCATAAAGATGGGAAAAGTAGTCACATTAGGTGAAATCATGCTTCGTCTTTCAACGAATTCTGGAGTTCGCATTGCTCAGGCTGATAGTCTTCATGCTCACTATGGCGGAGGAGAAGCAAATGTCGCAATTTCACTTGCCAATTTTGGTCACGATGTCTATTTTGCTAGTAAAACTCCAGAAAATGGCTTAGGAGAAGGAGTAGAAAAGCATTTAAATCGCTATAGAGTACATACTGATTTTCTTTTAAAAGGAGGATCTCGGTTAGGTACTTATTATGTAGAAGCTGGAATTGGTGAAAGAGCGGCAAATGTCATTTATGACCGCGCAGGGTCAAGTTTTGCTGAAATGACGGAAAGTGAGTGGCAAATGGAAGAGCTATTTAGCAATGTTGATATCTTTCATATCTCAGGAATTACCCCTGCATTATCCTCTGATTGGAAAAAAATAACAATAACCCTTATTAAAGCGGCAAAAGACGCTGGCTGCAAAATCAGCTTTGATATAAACTATCGTGGGAAATTATGGTCCCAAAAAGAAGCAGGAGAGACGATTTCAGAAATTTTGCCACATGTAGATTATTGTTCCGCAGGCAAGCTTGATGCAATCTATCTTTTGGGAATCACTGAATACACTGGCGATGAGAATGAATTAGCCTACTACTATCAAGAGATACAGAAGAAGTTTCCGAATATTTCTATTTTATATTCTACGAAAAGAAACGTGCTTTCCGCTAGTAGCAATGAATTAATAGGAACACTATGGAAGAACGATAGCTACTATGAATCTCAAAAACATCTAATTAATCCCATTGTTGATAGAGTAGGCGGAGGAGATGCTTTTGCGGGAGGCGTTCTTCATGGAATATTAGTCCAAAACGCTCCTCAGGAGATTATTAATTTTGCTACAGCTGCATCTGCTTTAAAACATACTATTTATGGTGATTGTAATCAATTTAGCGAACAAGAAGTAACGAGCTTTTTATTAGCTGGATCTGGAAAAATAAATCGATAGAAGTATTTTAAAATGCAAAATGTGCACAACTTCCACGTGATGGCTAAGTATGAGGAGAATAAAGCATTTAATGATGAGTAGTAAACAAATTAAAAAATCTTGGTGAAGGTTCTCACCAGGATTTTTTATAATGGCAATATAATTGTATTTTTACATATTTCAATAATTATCCTCAAATGAAAACTGTTCCATTTGCTGATTTATAGTACCATAACTAACAGTGTCTATTGTATAAAATTTGTTTCTGCAATGGTGAAAAGATCTCGATTATTTCCACTCCTTTTATAGTATATGTTTTCCTCAATTTAAATGTAAATCCTTATAGAAATCTCTAAATCCTAACATATAGAGGGAAGGATATTCAAAATAAACTAATCATATTTGAATAAAAACGAGCTTTTTTACCCCTTTGGATAACACAGAGTATTTTCTCTATTTCTTTAAACTTAGTTATTTATGGTGATTATGATATGATATCTAGTGTAGAGGAATAGATATTGTTATTATTTATTGTTTTTTTCAAGGCGCAGTTATCGTCTAATCGAAGTGGCTACCACATCGAGAAAGACTTACATAGAGGTGATTTAATTGATTCATATTGGTTTAACTGGATGGGGAGACCATACAAGTCTTTATGGAAAAAATACTTCATCGCAGAATAAATTAGTGGAGTATGCTGGTTATTTTCCGACAGTGGAAGTAGATGCTTCTTTTTATGCCGTGCAACCAGTGCGCAACGCAGAATCTTGGGTACGGAAAACACCAGAATCCTTTCAATTTATAGTAAAGGCATATCAAGGAATGACAGGACATAACCGCGGGGACATTCCATTTTCTTCCCATGAAGAAATGTTTTTTGCGTTTATTGACTCCTTAGTTCCTTATATAAAAGCAGGAAAACTTGCTATGGTATTATTTCAATTTCCACCATGGTTTGATTGTACAAAGGAAAATGTCCAATACTTAAGAGCTTGTAAGAAGAAAATGGGTGATATACAATGCGCCCTTGAATTTCGACATCAATCATGGTTTGATGAAAAGTATCGGAAAAGTACGCTTCAGTTTATGAGAGAAGAGAATTGGATTCATAGTATTTGTGATGAGCCACAAGTAATGCCAGGGTCTGTTCCTACTGTGTTAAAGGCTGTTGGTGAGGAAAAGGTGCTAATTCGTCTTCATGGTAGAAATTACTATGGATGGCAACAAAATAACAATCCAAATTGGCGAGAGGTTCGCTATTTATATCGCTATAATACGATGGAATTAAAAGAATGGGTCGAAAATATTAGTCAGCTTGAAAAGGAATGTAAAAATGTTTATGTTCTTTTTAATAATAACTCTGGTGGAGATGCTGCTGACAACGGCAAAGAACTTATTGAATTACTAAATATAGAATATACGGATTTAGCTCCAAGACAATTAGATTTATTTTAAAATAGTTAAGAAATAAGAAGAAGGATAATATCCTTGGTAAATAATTACCTTTAAAATAGAGAAAATACAAACACAAGGAAGGCGAGAAGATGGAGGTCATCCACATATATCATACCAATGATTTACATAGCCATTTTGAAAATTGGCCAAGAATTTATGAATTGCTGCGTGAAAGAAAAAAATGGCATGAAGAGGCTGGCGAAGCTGTTTATTTATTTGATATAGGCGACCATTTGGATTTGTCTCATCCTTATACTGAAGCGACGAAAGGTAGAATTAATACAGAGCTATTAAATAAAGAGCGCTATGATGCAGTGACAATTGGGAACAATGAAGGGATTACCTTGCCATATGAGGCATTAGATCATTTATATGATGGTGCCTTATTCGATATAATTGTTGCAAACCTTTATAAGAAGAACGGAGAACGACCAGCATGGGCTATCCCTCATCAAATATATACTACCGCAAAAGGAACAAAAATTGGTGTAGTTGGCATTACTGCATATTTTGAACAATTATATGAGCTTTTAGGATGGAAGTTGACAGAACCCATGCAAGAACTATCTAAGCAAATAGAAGAGCTTAGAGGACAGGTAGACATCATTATATTGTTATCCCATTTAGGAATAAATGATGATGAGATGATAGCAACAAATTTTCCAGAAATAGATGTTATTTTGGGTGCACATACACACCATATTTTTCATCAAGGAAAAATAATGAATAATAATCTCCAAGGTGCTGCCGGAAAGTATGGCTATTATGTAGGCCATATTGAAATAAAGATTGATGATTTAAAGAAAGTAATGGATAAAAAGGCAATATTATATGAAACAAGTAAATTGCCGATAGCGAACGAGGAAGAAGCCATCATTGAAGATTATTACTTGCAAGGGAAACAAGCTTTATCAGAAAAAGCTGTTACCATTGATGAGTACTATTCTCGTGAAGTTCTTGCGAAAATGCTCTGTGAAAAATTAGTCTCATGGTGTCATTCTGATTGCGCCATCCTTAATGAAGGATTAATACTAAATGGCTTACAGCCAGGGGATGTTACTTTCTTTGATTTATTATCCATTTGTCCACATCCGATTAATCCATGTAATGTTACCTTAACAGGAGCTGAATTAAAGGAAATTTTGCTTGATATGAAAGCAGAAAAATGGGAGACGTTGCAGGTGAAAGGTCTCGGCTTTAGAGGGACTTTAATGGGGAAAATGATTTCAGCGGGAATTACAGAAGAAAAAAGTGGAGAAAGAGTTAGATATTTTATACAATCTAAAGAAATACTAGCAGATCAGAACTATGTCATTACAGTGCCAGATATGTTGACGTTTGGTAATTTCTTTCCATCTATTTATCGAGCTGCAAAGAAAGACTATTTTCTTCCTGAATTTATGCGTAATATACTTGCAGAAAGGTTGCGAAATAGGATAAAAGCATAAGGAGCTATTTTTTTGTGGAATTTTGAAATGCAAGAATTTAACTAACACAGATTCCTCCTCTTTTGAATATAATTACCATGAAGGTAAAGAGAGGAGTGAGCACAAAGTATTATGATTGATGTGTATCCTGTTGATATCAATGGACATACTTTTATTGCGGTCTCAGTACTATTGCCTAAAACTACCTTGCTTGCAGTGAAAAATGATAAGGGGTATATCATGTGCGGTGCGCTAGATATAGGATTGTTAAATGATAAGCTAAAGGACAGAAAGATAATTGCTGGAAGAGCAGTTGGAGTTAGAACGATTGAGCAATTACTAGAGGCGCCTTTGGAATCAGTTACAGTAGAAGCGGAGACTTATGGAATTCATAAAGGCATGATAGGCAAAGAAGCGTTACTGAAAATGATTTAATAATATAAGTGTACAGAAAGCTTAACGAATGGGGAATTTTATTTTCGTTAAGCTTTCTTTCTATAAGGAATAATTTTCTTTTTATTTTCAATAGGTCTAAAGAAACAAGAGGAATTGTACGATATAATAATTATATACAAAAATAATTAGGAGCCATTAAAGCATGAAATTAGTTGGGACGAAAAATATACAAGAAGGTGCCATCTTAGCAAAGCCCATTTTAAATGATCGTGGAAAGGTGTTAGTAAATAGTGGGGTGCGACTAGAGGATAGAATTATTAAAAGGCTGCTTGATTTTGGCGTCAGCTACGTATATTTGGAGGATAAGCATACAAAGGATATAGAAGTAAATGCTGCAATTTCAGATCAAGTTAAGATGGAAGCGATGAAAACGATTGAGAATAGTTTTCAGGCCATTAAACAGACAGATTCTTCCAATGTATCAATGGTAATGGAAAAAAACACTCCTATTTTTAAAAAGCTAGTTGGAAAAGTACTAGCAGAGTTAAAGAATAATGAAGATCTATATTCTATTATGTCAGATGTATATTTGTATGATAATTATATTTTTTCACATAGCTTAAATGTTACCATTTATACATTGGCATTAGGTTTAGAATTAAAACTTTCTCCTAAGCAGATGGAAATTATCGGATTAGGGGCTATTTTGCATGATATTGGTAAAATGAGCATTCCTTTAGAGATTTTAATGAAACCAGGAAAATTGACAGAAGAGGAATATGAAATAGTAAAGAGCCATGCAGAGGCAGGATTTGAAATCCTAAGAAATGTCCAGGCTCTTCCGTTATTAGTTGCTCATTGTGCTTATCAGCATCATGAGCGTTTGAATGGAACTGGTTATCCTAGGGGTTTGATAGAAGAAGACATACACTTATTCGGGAAAATAATTGCTGTTGCAGATGTATTTGATGCAATAACATCAAATCGTGTTTATCATGATGCCCTATTACCACATGAAGCACTAGAAATTTTATATACTGGCTCGAGTCAACTGTATGACGCGAAAATTGTCGAAGCTTTTAGAAGGGCAATTGTTCTTTATCCAAATGGATTAAGTGTAAAGCTAAGTAATGGAGAAAAAGGAATTGTCTGCAAACAAAATAAAGGAATGAATGAAAGACCGATTATTCGAATAATTGAACATGATGGTAAAGAAATCACTCCTTACGATTTAGATTTAAAAGAAGATTTTTCTATTCTCATAACGGAATGTGATACGATTCATCACCCATTATAGACTGCACCAATAATGGCGATAAGAATGAGCAAATTCATCTTATCGCCAGCGAACTTAACGAAATTTTTATTTTTTATTTTTTATTTCGTGCTCTTATCTGTTCTTGTCTTTCCCATAATCGTAAGTGAGCATACGGATCAAAAGACCATTCTGTATATCCATTATCTTTATAGATTCCATAATGCAGATGTGGCGGGAATTTTCCTGACGTTCCTGGTGGTCCATATCCTGAACTCCCAACCCCTCCGATTAGCATACCTGGTTCGACTATCATACCTGCTTTTATATCTTTAGAAAATCCACTTAAATGGGCAAAATAATGATAGTTATTGTTAATATCTCTTATGCCAATTCGCCATCCACCATAATTATTCCAACCTTTCATTTCGACAATACCATAGGAAGTCGCTTTCACAGGGACACCATAGTCTGCAAAAATGTCGGTTCCTTCATGGATACGTTTTCCTCCCCAGCCGCGTGCATCCCCCCAAGTACTTCGGTAGCTATGATTACTTCTTAACGGAAGAGGGAAGGCGTGATCATCCAAATTTAATCTTCCAAAATGTTTATATATTGCAGCTTTTCCCATTATGATACTTACTGTTTTATCTCTTTTATAGTAATTCCATAAACCGATTCTAAAGTTATCCTCATCCACTCCGTATTGGCTTATATAATTAGAGAATGCGGAGAGGATATCTTCATCATTAAATCGATCTGCCTTTCCATCTCCATTACCATCTGCTCCCAGTCCTCCAAATAAAGGAATGGTTAAAGGATTGGTATCATCGGAATTTGGATTGATAATGCCTGCCCATTTTTCTTTTGTAAAATAAATCCCAGTAAGACCTTCTGCTTTTGGGATATCTTTTCTTGCGGAGCGAATATTTCTCTCATATTGATCGACAGCCGCTATATAATACCAAGGTATTTGATACAACGCTTCGACTTTGTTATACAGTTCCATTCGTTTCGTATAAGGATCATTCGTTTTTTCAGTCGCGTATGTGACAGTGTTAGGTAGTAAAAACATAAGTATAATGATTAAAAACATGAACCTGCGCAAAAGATAATCCCTCCCTTCATATTCTGTCGTTATATTTTGTGAAGTAATAGGAAAAAAATAATTATCAATTAATGGTAATCTTTATAATCAATAACTTGTAGAGGTATTTGCATTATGTTAAAGTGACAAATGAAGTGGGGAATTCCTTCTATTATGTGTAACATTACAAAGTTTTCTGATTGGATATTGTTATACAATACTGTTTTTAGGTAAATGATGAAAATTATTTTACTAGGAGATGAATATGGTGTCAGAGAAAAAACAAGAATATTTACGCAAGCCTGAATGGTTGAAAATTAAGTTGAATACGAATGAAAATTATACAGGTTTGAAAAAAATGATGAAGGAAAAACAACTACATACAGTTTGTGAGGAAGCAAAATGTCCAAATATCCATGAATGTTGGGCTGTAAGAAGAACAGCGACATTTATGATTCTAGGAGATACTTGCACAAGAGCTTGTCGTTTTTGTGCAGTAAAAACAGGCTTACCGACAGAACTAGATTGGCAAGAGCCTGAAAGAGTTGCTGATTCTGTTTTTACGATGAATTTAAAGCATGTCGTCATTACTGCTGTTGCAAGAGATGATTTAAAAGACGGCGGTGCAGCTGTTTTTGCAGAAACGGTTCGCGCCATTCGCAGAAAAAATCCATTCACCAGCATTGAAGTACTACCTTCCGATATGGGAGGCGTAGAAGAAAACCTACGTATGTTAATGGATGCTAAACCTGATATCTTGAACCATAATATTGAAACAGTAGAAAGATTAACCCCTAGAGTACGTGCAAGAGCAAAATACCATCGTTCCCTTGAATTTTTACGCAGAGCAAAGGAAATGCAGCCTACTATACCGACTAAATCTAGTATTATGATCGGTTTAGGAGAAACAAAAGAAGAAATTGTTGCAACGATGGATGATCTCAGAGAAAATAACGTTGATATTATGACAATAGGGCAGTATTTGCAACCAACTGCCAAGCATTTAAAAGTGCAAAAATATTATCATCCAGATGAATTTAAAGAATTGAAAGAAATTGCATTAAGTAAAGGATTTAGCCATTGTGAAGCAGGACCATTAGTTCGTTCTTCTTATCATGCAGATGAGCAAGTGAATGAAGCGAAAAAGAATCAACAAATGGCTGAACATGCAAAAGAAGCTTAAAAAAGATCCCTTCTGGGGGTCTTTTTTGTTGTCTAAGCGGAAAAAATTTTTGAGTTTTTCATGGATCCTAAGTGTACCCCTATATATTTAATGGAATTATTTATATTACATAAATCACGATTCGCCAAAATGATTAAAACATAAAAAATATAAAATTCTGTTTTTTATAGGAAGAAATTATTGCTTTTGCTATGTAAATATCCTTCCTAAGGTTATAATGAAAGTGGGTAATATTATGATTAGACTATATATATGAAATCCATATAGGTTTTGAGGTGATACGATTGGTTTGTATTAATAACAATTGTTATGAACTGATTGAAGAAAGAAAATCAGGTTTTAATGAAGAAGCGTTTAAAAATAGATTTAGTGATATATTATCAAAATACGACTATATTGTCGGAGATTGGGGCTATGGACAATTAAGACTACGTGGTTTCTTTGATGACAATAATCAAAAATCAAGCTTTGACACAAAAATAAGTACATTAACAGAGTATTTGTATGAATATTGTAATTTTGGCTGTGCATATTTTGTAGTGAAAAAAACGAAATAGTATTTAGCAATCCTTCCGATTATGCTTGAAGAAGGAGCTTCCATTCTGAAAAAAATGAGAAATGGGTCTGTTTTGAAGCGGTGTTTTAATAGGATATAGCTTTTATTATTGTAACTTGGCATAAGCTACTTGATTTTTTAAATAAATCTATATCTATAAACCGTTTCTTACAAGTAAGGTAAACCTTTAATGTTTTTCTACTCTACATTTAAAAAATTCCTAAGTGCTGCTTTTTGCAAGTAATTGCTTGAATTGTAAGCACAAAAAGTAAAGGAAAAGTCCATCGCAAGAGATGTAAAATGCTTATTTGTAACAGGAAAAGTTGGCTTTTGAGAGGAATGGAGCTATGAAATATCAAGAAAATATATATTCAAGGTTATTCAATTGGGGGAAATTATTGTTACCAGCAAAATGTATAAAGTATTTTCCACCCTCATTTGTTTTACGAGACCCTATTATTCATCAAGTAGAGAAAGCAATGAAGAATGGATATGAGGTGACCGTTGTTGTAATTGATATAATAAATTTACATAGAATCAAGCAACAATTAGAAGTGCGGGATTTTTTAGAGTATATTCGGTTTCTAAAAAAGTCTTTTCGTGCAACGATTCAATCATTGGATATTTCAAATGAATTTATGGCTATTCATGATTTCAGCCCAAATAGCCTGACAATGTTTATTAAATGGAAGCAAGGAACGGAATGCCTACCACTCCTGGATGATCTAATAAAAAGTATTATACATAATGTTGAAAGAGTTTTTCGAGAAACAGGGAGGGTTCAACCTGTATTTAATTCTGGGTATATGTTTATCGAGAAAAAATATACTTATCTTCAGGATGCCATTCAAACGGCTTATGAATTAGCGCTTGCAATGGCACATAAAAGATCTGATACAGAATTCAATAAATTAGTCCATGAATTAAGCGATATTGTCGCCCATAAGCGTATTTGTTTATTAGCCCAGCCAATTATGGATGTAGAAACAAATAAAATTCATGCCTGTGAAATGCTGACAAGAGGACCAAAAGGAACGGCATTAGAAAATCCTCTTCAATTGTTCTCCTTAGCAAGGCAAACAAAATTCTTGTATGATCTTGAAATGATTGTTCTGGAAAAAGCTTTTGAACAAATTCAGCATACAAAATGGAGGCACAATATCTTTATTAACTTTACACCTGTTACAATAGGCAATCCAAGATTTATTAAAGATATTAAAAATGTTATCCGTCGATTTAAAGGGATTTCCCCCAAAAAAATAACGATTGAGATTACGGAGAGAGATTCATTTGAAGGTTTAGAGCATTTTTCTAATAATCTGAAAGTGTTAAGAATGCTTGGTTTTTTAATCGCGGTAGATGATACAGGAGCAGGCTATGCAAGCCTTCATTCTATAAGTGAAATTATGCCAGATATTATAAAAATTGACCGGTCTGTTATCCAGAATATTGATAAAAATTCAGTGAAAGAATCAATGCTAAAAGGGCTGCTTCTCATCGCTAAAGAAGTAGGTTCAGTTGTTGTTGCAGAAGGCATCGAAAGTGCAGAAGAAGCCTCTGTTTTATCAAAGAATAAAGTTGATTTAGCTCAAGGATATTTCTATGCCAGGCCAACTAGCTTAAGTGATCACTTACAAATCTCATAAGGCACGGAAGGAGAAGTCGCAATTATGTATTTTGTAGACCGAGAAAAAATAGATGAACAATTACGCTATTATCAGGAACTTATCCGTCAATTTGAAAATCAGGATACTTGGAATACTTTTTTGGAAAAAGTGGCATTGGAAAGAATTACACATTTAATGATTGAAGTAATTTTGGATGTGGGAAATAGTATGATTGACGGTTTTATTATGAGAGACCCTGGAAGCTATGATGATATTGTAGATATATTAACAGATGAAAAAGTAATTACTACAGGAATAGCAGAAGACATGAAAGAGCTTATTCTGTGGAGAAAACAGCTTGTACACCATTATACAGATATCAATCATCAGAAATTGGCTGCTGCATTTGCACAAAATATGAATTCGATAAAATCGTTTATCCCGTCTGTGAAGGATTACTTAATTCATGAACTCGGTCCTGTGTCTGCATTTAAAAATTAATGTATATGAAAATGTATCATTAGAAAGGATTTTGGATAAATGAAAGCTTATAAAGGATATTTAATCGATTTAGATGGCACAATGTATCGTGGTACAGAAGTGATTACAGAGGCTGCTGAATTTGTCAAACGATTAATTGCCGCAAGAATCCCTTATTTATATGTCACAAACAATTCAACAAAAACGCCAGAACAGGTAGCACAGAAGCTACGGGAATTCGATATACCAGCAAAAGCAAGTGAGGTATTTACCTCTGCAATGGCATCAGCAAATTATATTGCGGAAAGGGCTTCAGAAGCCAGCGTATTTATGATTGGTGAAGTAGGGCTTCAACAAGCTTTAATTGAAAAAGGCTTAAAGCTTGTTGAGACTTCTGAAAATGTCGATTATGTAGTTGCTGGACTTGACCAGAAGATTACCTATGAAAAACTGACGATAGCTTGTCTGGCTGTACGCAATGGAGCAAAATTTGTGAGTACAAATGGTGACACTGCTTTGCCAACTGAACGGGGATTATTGCCAGGTAATGGTGCTGTTACATCTGTAATCACAGTGAGTACACAACAACAGCCAATCGTGATAGGAAAACCAGAATCCATTATAATTGACCAAGCAATCAAATTACTGAACATGCCTAAAGAAGATGTTTTGATGGTAGGAGATAATTATCAAACAGATATAATGGCAGGAATGAATGCAAATATGGATACACTTTTAGTCCATACAGGTGTAACTACCAAAGAACAATTAGGTGACTACTCCATCCAGCCAACTTATACGGTAGATAGCTTAATGGATTGGGATGTAAAAAAATAATTAGGTTAAAAAGAGGACGCTTCGCAAACAAAGTATACTTATTGTTTACTTGTTTCGAAATGTCCTTATTCAGCTGTTTTAGCCTTATTCTTCCCCTTTTGCACGGTGAGCTAGTCTGCTGGAAGCTGCTGCTGCAATGGCACCTACAATGTCATCTAAAAAAGTATGACACTCTCCAGTGCTCTTATCATTAAGCCTTTGTAAAATACCTGGCTTTAATTTATCGACATATCCATAATTCGTAAATCCGATCGAGCCATACACATTAACAATAGAAAATGCAAGTACCTCATCCACTCCATAAAGTCCTTCATCTGTTTCTACAATTTCTTGAAGTGGAGATTCTAATAGTTTTTTTTCTGCTAACACATCTAATTGTATCCCTGTAATTATAGCGTTTTGTACCTCGCGTTTTGACAGGACACGTTCCACATTATGAATACAGTCATCCATTTTTAAATCATTATGATATTTCTCTTGTAATATATATACAAGCTTCGCAATATCCTCTATGTTAACTCCACGTTCATGTAACCACTTTCTTGCTGTTTTTTCTGTTAGGTCTTTTAATGACATGAACTTCACCTTTTCTTTTGTTTATTCACTATGTAGTCACAGTGTTTATTATTATATGCATGAAAGTCGATAAATGTTCCTATACTCCCCTATTGTTTCCTTAAAGTCTGATATTCATTAATTTAATCCACTTAACAAGTTTTTACATACAACATCATATACTCCTAAAAGAGAGGATAGGAGGGGGAAGCATGATTCGTAATATTTTATCTGCAAAATATGGGATTGAAGTAGAAGAAGAAACGAGAATTGGGCATTATGAAGCCTGTATTAATGAAGGAAAGCTATATACACTCGTTCCAGTTGGAAGGGTAGAGGAAGATGAGCTGGCAGAAAGAGACCAAATAGCAGCACATATATACCAAACTGGAGACCATCATGTTAGCATGATTTTAGAGTCAAAAGAAGGAGAGAAATATACAGAAATAGATGAACAGCATTATTGTGTGATAATGAATAATCGGTTGCGGCCTTTTCGTTCGCGTCAGTTGGGAAGAAAGCTCGGAAAGTTTCATTTTAGAGGAAGAACGGTGCAATTTGGTGTGCAAAAAATTAGCAGGATGGGCCAATGGAAGAGCATGTGGGAACAAAGAATGGATCAGATGGAAGGTTTTTGGAATGGTATGTTATATAAAGAACCGGAAAGTGAATTCGATAAGTTGTTTCTAGAATCTTTTCCATATTATATGGGAATTGCTGAGAATGCAATCCAGTATCTTGTCGATACAGAGCTAGATGATGATCCCAATGCAGTGGATAGTGGAACGATTTGCTATAATCGTTTTACAAAGGATACGTGGGCAGGGGAATATTATATTAAAAATCCATTTGATTGGGTTTTTGATCATTGTGGAAGAGATCTTGCGGAATGGACAAGAGACCGTTATTTTAGAAATATTAAAACATATCATAGAGAAGTAAAAACATTTTATGAGGAATATCAAAGTGTTATGCCGCTAAGCTCTTTTGCATGGAGACTAATTTATGCAAGATTGTTATTTCCCATTCATTATGTAGAATGTGTGGAAAATTACTATTCTGCTACACATGAAGCAGATCGATTGTTTCTAGAAGAAAGGCTAAAGAAAATGCTCAATCAATCAAGAGACTTAGAAATATTTCTCAAGGAATTTTATCAAAACACAGAAGTTCCTGTAAAAACAATGAAGATACCGATTGTTACTTGGTTATAAACAGACAATGTGATAATAAGACCTTATTAACGTGGCTGTACGCCACATTTAATGGGGTCTTTTTTTACTATCGAGAAAACAGTAGCTATGTGCAAACGTTGCCTGAATAGGAAGAGCAAACGTTACAGAGGAATACATCGAAAATGTAATCTTATGCTGAAATCTAAAAATACATAAAATTTATAATTTTCCTTTTAGTATTGCATTAAATTCCTTTATAATAGATTAAATAAGTAAACGAGCGGTTGTTTCCTTTTTTAGGGAGAAAATTTAGTTAATCATTCTTATAAAAAAAATATAAATTTTCAAAAGAATGTTAAACACCCCTTGTAAAAAAAGGAATCAAACACTATAATGTCTACTATACAAAGACAGTTGTTCTCGTAAAAAGAACATCAACGGGAGGAAGCAGATGGAGACAATCTCAATTGGACTACTCGGATTAGGAACTGTTGGATCGGGCGTTGTGAAAATTATCGAAAATCATCAGGATAAAATTATGCATCAGGTTGGCTGTCCGGTGAAAGTAAAAAAAATTCTAGTCAAAAATATCAATAAAGAGAGAGATGTAGAGGTAAAAGACATCCTCCTAACAGTGGAAGCAAATGATATTTTGGATGATCCTGAAATAGATGTGGTAATTGAAGTAATGGGTGGGATAGAAGATACAAAGAACATCTTGCTCAAGGCACTAAGAAATAAAAAGCAAGTAGTCACAGCAAATAAAGATTTAATGGCTGTACATGGAGCAGCGCTTTTGCAGGCAGCTTCCCAGAATAATTGTGACTTATTTTATGAAGCCAGTGTTGCTGGGGGAATTCCTATACTAAGGGGATTAGTTGATGGATTAGCTTCTGATCGAATCATCAAAATGATGGGAATCGTGAACGGTACAACTAATTTTATTCTAACGAAAATGAGTCAACAGCAAAGACCATATAGTGATGTCTTATTAGAAGCACAAAAATTAGGTTTCGCAGAAAGTGATCCAACCTCAGATGTAGAAGGATTGGACGCTGCTAGAAAAATGACGATTTTAGCTACTCTAGGCTTTTCCATGAATATAGGATTAGAAGATGTGAAGGTAGAAGGAATTACCAATGTAACAGATGAAGATATTCAGTATGGAAAGCAGTTGGGATACACAATGAAGCTCATTGGTATCGCTCAAAGGCAGGAAGAAAAAGTCGAAGTAAGTGTACAGCCGACCTTTATCGTAGACAGTCACCCATTAGCATCTGTTAATAATGAATATAACGCTGTTTATGTTTATGGAGAAGCTGTAGGAGAAACGATGTTTTATGGTCCAGGTGCTGGAAGCTTACCTACTGCAACAGCAGTTGTGTCGGATTTAGTTAATGTCTTAAAAAATATGAGATTGGGTGTAAACGGAAAGGGAGCAATTGCTCCACAATTTAAAAAGAAGTTAAAAGATCCAGATGAAAGATTTTCAAAGTATTTCTTGCGTCTGCAAGTAGAGGATGAGGTTGGTGTATTTGCAGAAATTACCTCCATCTTCTCTCAACATGGAGTCAGTTTTGAGAAGATTCTCCAATTACCAGTGAAGGAAAAAGGGCTGGCGGAAATCGTCCTAGTTACACATCATGCTTCTTTATTAAACTATGAAAATATATTATTAGAATTAAGGGATTTAAGATCTGTCCGAACAGTCAAAAGTTCATACCGAGTTGAGGGAGGTACAAAGTAATGAGATGGAAAGGCCTTTTAGAAGAATATAAAGAATATTTGCCAATAAATGAATCAACACCGATGTTAACATTAAATGAAGGAAATACGCCATTAATTAAGCTAGATAAGTTGTCGGAAGAGTGGGGCGTAGAGCTTTATGTTAAAACAGAAGGAACGAATCCTACTGGGTCTTTTAAAGACAGAGGAATGGTAATGGCTGTTGCAAAGGCTAAAGAAGAAGGTAACTCAACAGTAATCTGTGCTTCTACTGGTAATACATCGGCAGCAGCTGCAGCATATGCTACTCGTGCAGGAATGCGTTGTATCGTAGTTATTCCTGAAGGGAAAATCGCGATGGGTAAACTTGCGCAAGCGGTAATGTATGGTGCAGAAATTATCGCTATTGAAGGGAATTTTGACCAAGCCTTACAAATGGTTCGAAAAATTAGTGAAACAGAGCCGGTTGCACTAGTGAATTCTGTTAATCCATATCGTTTAGAAGGTCAAAAAACGGCAGCCTTTGAAGTGTGTGATCAATTGGGAGGAGCTCCAGACATATTGGCAATCCCAGTTGGAAACGCAGGGAATATTAGTGCATATTGGAAAGGATTTAAAGAATATCATCAAGTAAAGCAAACAGGGCTTCCGAAAATTCATGGCTTCGAGGCAGCAGGAGCGGCCGCGATTGTTCATAACCGTGTTTTTGAAAATCCAGAAACAATTGCTACCGCGATTCGCATTGGTAATCCGGCAAGCTGGAAGTTAGCTGTTCAAGCACAGCAAGAATCAAAGGGGATTATTGATGAAGTAACAGATGAAGAAATAGTAGCTGCTTATCGTACAATAGCAGCTAAAGAAGGTGTGTTTGCTGAGCCAGGTTCCTGTGCATCCATTGCTGGTGTGTATAAGCATATTCAAAGTGGAAAAATTCCAAAAGGAAGTAAAATTGTCGCTATTCTTACAGGAAATGGCTTAAAGGATCCAAATACAGCTATTGATGTTAGTCCAATAAAACCAGTAGTTCTACCAAATGATGAGAAGGCTGTTGCGAACCATATCAAAGGAGTCGTTCATATATGAACGAAGGCGAAATGCTATTTATTAAAGTGCCAGCAAGTACGGCTAACTTAGGCCCAGGCTTTGATAGTATTGGCTTAGCGTTAAATTTATATCTAACATTAGAAGTAGTCCGAAGTGATTGTTGGGAGGTTATTCCGTTAACGGATGAACTAAAGGAATTTCCTCAAGATGAAAGAAATTTCATTGTTAAAACAGCTATCGAGGTTGCAGAATCATTTCAAACTATTCTTTCACCCTGCGAGATTAAAGTTGCTAGTAATATCCCTCTAGCAAGGGGCTTAGGATCGAGCGCATCGGCCATTGTAGCGGGAATTGAACTTGCGGATCAAGTTGGAGACTTACGCTTGACGAAACAAGAAAAGTTTGAAATTGCATCTAAAATGGAAGGACATCCAGATAATGTAGGAGCAAGCCTTTTTGGTGGTTTAGTAATAGGGTGTCAATTAGGGGAAGAAGTAGATGCAGAAACGATCCACTCCATCGATTTGGAAGTGTTGGCGGTTATTCCAGAGGAAGAACTGTTAACAAAATCTTCACGGGGCGTATTGCCGAGTACTCTATCTTTCGGCGAAGCTGTTTCTGCAGGTGCAATATCTAATTTACTAGTTGCAGCCCTGTTGTCAGGTAATCTAGAGCTTGCAGGGAAGATGATGAAGAAGGACAAGTACCATCAGCCTTATAGAAAAGAACTTGTTCCACATTTGCAAATATTGGAGGAGCAAGCCTATGAGCTTGGTGCTTATGGTGTTGCTCTAAGCGGTGCAGGGCCGACTGTGCTATGCTTTGTAAGACCTGGAGAAATGAATGCTTTAATTGAGGGTTTAACCCCGTTATTACCTGAAATGTGCTTTCTGCCATTGGAAATAGACAAGGAAGGCAGTCTTTGTACCGGGGCTATTGTAACAGATGCTTAATAAAATAATGTAAGCAAAAGAAAAGAGGATGCAGCTTACTGCATCCTCTTGCTACTTCTCCATATTGTAAAGATTAAAATACTTGCTCTACTTCATAAATTCCTGGAACTTCTTCTAATAAAGCACGTTCAATACCAGCCTTTAAAGTAATGGTAGAGCTTGGGCAGCTTCCGCATGCGCCAAGTAAGCGCAGTTTAACAATGCCGTCCTCTACATCAACTAATTCACAGTCTCCGCCATCTCTTAAAAGGAATGGACGTAATTTATCGAGTACTTCTTGTACTTGTTCTTTCATTTCTAATTCTTGCATACATATCGACTCCTTTCCTATTATTTATTATAATCACATTAGGATGAAAAATCTATAATCAAGAAACATGAATTGATAAACAAAAAATGGATTTATTTAAAACAATACGATAACAGTAAAAGAAGAAATAGACAGTTAGGGAGGGAATCTTTTGAAAAAAGAGATTGAAGTAAGTATTTATGGGGCAGATCAAATTTGTGCGAGCTGTGTTAATCTGCCATCTTCAAAAGACACGTATGAGTGGCTTCAAGCAGCATTGAGCAGAAAGTTTCCAGAACAAACCTTTCAAATTAATTATTATGATATATTTCAAGCAAATTATGAAGAAGAAAAAAATGAATTTTGTCGGAAGATAATAGAGGAAGACTTATTTTATCCAGTCGTCGTCGTCGAGGGAGAAATAGTTGGAGAAGGAAATCCTAAGTTAAAGATAATTTATGCAGAATTCGAGAAATATGGATATACGAGCATATAGACGAAAGGGAAGGAGAGTCGTTTTTAAAATGTGATAAAGAATAGAGTGTATCAATTAAAAACGGCTCTCCTTTATTAATCGGTTATTTTGCTTTTTTTATTTTATCCTTCCAAAGGACACCATGCTTTATTAAACGTGGAATTCTTCCAGTTAGAGCGGTTTTGGCGATAAGCCCAAAGCCGTCTTTTTTTCCTAAAGAGCCAAGTACACCTTTTAGCTTGATAGGAGGCATATGATACGGAAGCAATTTACCTTGCCATTTAGAAATGAGGACAAAGGCAATTTGCTCTGCCTGTCCTCGAGCAAGCTGTGCACTAGGAGGATGATTTAAACTAGCACAATCTCCTACAACAAATACATGTTCATTACTTGGAAGGTGATGATATTTGGAGAGAAAAATTCTTCCTTTCTTATCCTTTTCTACGTCTAACGCACGTACAATTTTATTTGGCTGGATTCCTGCAGTCCATACGATACAGTCAAAAGGCATGGGGCTTCCGTGATTATAAACAAGATTCTCTTCGATGCGAGTAATTTCACTGTTTTTATAAACGATAACTTTTTTTGTCTCAAACCATCGTTCAACATAATTTCTTACCTTTTTTGGATAGGCGGATAAAATGGCATTTCCTCGATCAAATAATGCTATTTGTAGCTTTTTGCTTTCTGCTAGCTCGGCAGCTAATTCAACACCACTTAGCCCACCGCCGATAATTGCCACTTTTCCATTATCGGGCAAGCCTTGAAGATGTTTATGTGTATGTTTAGACTTGCTAATTGTTTGAATACTATGTGTGTATTTATCTGCTCCCTCCACTTGATGATAATCGTCTTCACAGCCAAGCCCAATAATTAGATCATTATATGCAATTGGATTTCCATCAGATAACCATACCTTATTTTTTTCCAAATCAATTTTTTCTACTTCTGCTTGTATAATACTGACTTGAGGGTGTTTAGGAAAAGGAATTTGTAGGCTTTGATCTTGAACAGTTCCAGCAGCAATAGCGTAATATTCCGTTTTAAGAAAATGAAAAGGAACTTTATCTATTAATATGACCATTAGATTATATGGTAAATGGGGTATTATGGAGGATAAAAGTTGCATTCCACCATACCCACCGCCTAATATTACTAATTTTTTCATTCTTTCCCCCCTTAACAATTATCGGTATCTATTGTATGAAATAGTTCATTAAAGTCGGAGCTGTCTCCTTATAGAGTATATTAAAGGGTTAGGACGGTTTATTCATATTTACAGAAGGAAAATGACTTTTCCTTTGCAGTTCATCATGTTTGCAGCACTATATTTCAAAATTTTTTTCTTATTGGATAATTGGACATTCTTTGCTTAAGCTACACGAAAACCTAGTATAATTGTAAGAAAGAGGTGAGCTGAATTGTTTAAACCACTAATTGAATTCTGCCTCAGCAACCTTGCATCTGGAGCAATGGAAGCAAAGGAAATTCTTGAGCAGGATGATTCTTTAGATGTAATTGATTATGGCTGCTTAGGTTACTGTGGACATTGCGGGGAGTCATGCTTTGCTTTGGTAGATGGAGAAATAATAAAAGGGGAAGATTCACAAGAACTTGTGAAAAAGGTATATCAGTATTTAGCGGAGCACCCATTTGCATAAAAAATCTATCAGTGAGTGAGTGGTAACAGATTCCACTGATAGATATGATTTCATATGAAGGTTTTTTGGCTGTCACGCATTTCCTGCCAGCTCTCTTTAGCTAGCTTCACAATTTGTGTTTCAACGGTCCTATTCTGCTGTTCGATTACTTTCGAATAAAACTTAGTAGCTTTCTCTAAGTTATTTGTACGCTTTGAAAGATCTGCTATTAAATAAATAGTCCTTAGTTCAGATACTTTGGTACCTTGGTAATCACCAATGGAATAGGAAGTTTCATATTCTGATAATGCAAGGTTAATAAAACGGATTTCCTGTTCTGTATTATTTAGCATGCGATAATGCCATGCAATGCGGAGATATAGACCAGCGACGGTAATATGTTTTTCCTTTCGTACAGAAGCACAATAAGCAGCTAATTTATATGTTTTAATACTATCCTCTATACTCCGTTCCTTATCAAATGAATATGGAATCCAGTGGGAACTAACTTTTTCAATAAGTGCCATCTTGCCTTCTTGTGAAAAATAACGACTGGAGTCATCACTGTAAGAGAAACCACAAGCTGGGCACACATTTATGTAATAAAGGAGTGGATTATGCTCATCATAGATAGGAAAGAAATCTGAATCCATTTTATTCAATTTAACAAATCTTGTACGCAATTTCTTTGTAGTAAACTTAGTTTGGCAAAGTAAACAAGTACATTGTTTGTCAAATAATGGTTTGATCTTATTCAAGCGTCTCCCTCCTTTATCGATAGGTATAATTTCATGTTGTATATATCCTAATTATACATCTGTTTAAGTATTTTTTCCTATATAAATATTATAAATAGGTATATAGTCCTTGTTTGTGTGTGAAGGAAAGCAAATAAAGGAGAAAAGATATTATTACCAATCTTTTACTCCGTTTCATTCAGTTGAGTAGTTTTAAAGGGAGGTATATAATAGAAAATAATAAAAGGACGAAAGGAGAATGTACAGTGACAGAAGAAATCGTACACATAACAGAAGCCGCTGCTCTTCAAATAAAAGAAATGATGAAGGAAAATGAGGAAGAAAATTCTTATTTAAGAGTAGCAGTAAAAGGTGGAGGCTGCAGTGGATTATCTTATGGAATGGGCTTCTCACCGGAAAAAGAAGAAAATGACCAATTGTTTGAGCAATTTGGTATTCGTGTATTAGTAGATCAAAATGATGGTCCAATCTTAAAGGGTACAAAAATCGATTACAAGCAATCCCTGATGGGTGGAGGCTTCACCATCGACAATCCTAATGCGATTGCCTCATGTGGTTGTGGGTCATCTTTCCGTACAGCGAAAGTGGCTGGGACACCTGAGGAATGCTAATATAAAATAAAAAAACATCACTATATCAGGATTGAAACCCTCAGTTAGAGGGATCTTGAATGATTAGTGGTGTTTTTTTAATTTCTAGATAGATAAATAAAAGACTGAGTGTAATCACATTCCTTTTCAGAAAGGGAACGATTATCATCAGTCTTTAAATAATTCTTCTTTTTACTTAAATAATGAAGTACTATGAAGCGGCTGTACTCGTGCCTTTGGATCCATATATGTTTTCGCATTATTGACAGCTGTAGGTGCTTCGCCAAATCCAGTAGCGATCAATTTAACTTTTCCATCATATGTGCAGATGTCACCAGCTGCATAAATCCCTGGAATATTTGTTTCCATTTTGCTGTTAACAACAATAGAGTTCTTTTGAATGTCAAAGCCCCATTCTTTAATTGGACCTAAAGAAGAAACAAATCCGTAGTTTACGATGACTGCATCTACATCAATAATTTCTTTTTCTTGTGTAGTTACATTCTCAAGAATAACTTGTTTAATCTCCTCATCTCCAACTAATTCAGACGGAATATAAGGTGTTTTAATGTTAACTTTTGAATTTTTAAGATTTTCTACACTATGCTCATGTGCACGGAATTTATCACGTCTATGTGCTAAATAAACTGTATCAGCAATGGGCTCTAGCATTAATGCCCAATCTACAGCAGAATCTCCACCGCCAAATACCATTACTTTTTTACCTGCAAAATGATTTAAGTCATTGATGAAGTAATAAAGGTTTTTTCCTTCAAAATCTTTCGCTTGCTCCAATTCTAATTTACGAGGCTGAAATGCTCCATTTCCAGCAGTTATAATAATGGTTTTGGAATAATGGACTTCCTTATCTGTAGTGATTTTGAATACACCATCCCCTTGCTTTTCAACCGTTTGAACAGCTTGTTCCAACACAATGGACTGCTCAAATTTTTTCATTTGCTCTTCTAAATTATCTACTAACTCTTGGGCGCGAATTTTTGGGAAGCCCGCAATATCGTATATATATTTTTCAGGATAGAGCGCTGTCAGCTGGCCGCCAAGTGTAGGGAGACTTTCGATAATCTTAACGGTTGCTTGTCTCATCCCTCCATAGAAAGCAGTGAACATTCCAACTGGCCCACCACCAATAACTGTTATATCATAAATGGTTTGATTTTCTTCCAATTTTCTAAAACCCTCCTACAAAAAGATTCAATCTACAAGCTATCATATCATAATGATTATGATTTCTCACTTTTTTAAACTTAGTTTTTTTAGTAATCTAGGTCCACACTTTTCCTTTTTATTAATAGAAAAATTACTATAATTTGTTTTTATTCCGTTATGCTCTATTCATTTTGATTAGTGGTACAAATATAAAAAAATTTAGTGTTTAAGAGAGTTAAGCACCTAGTTTTTTAGCTTTTTTTGGTATTTTACTAGGAGAAAAGTTCCTCTTTTTAACTATTTATGAATAAATTCTTTGAATATGGGAAATGAATAGTTTTGGGAGGAGTGAAAAATATGAATTTTTATAAAAGGTTTTTAAGAAGAGTAGGAATGGTGCTACTTTTTATGGCAGCTCTACTAACTACATTTCAGTCAATATCAGGTGTTAAGGCAAGTGCGATAAATTTTAGTAATAATAATTATGAACAATCAGAGGCAAGCGAGACGAACGGTCAGTTTGATCATACAATAAAGCAAATTGGGGTAGCATTAAAGAGTTTTAAAAAAGCATTGGTGGAGAAAACACAAATCTCCTCCAGTAAAGAGGTTGCGGGGAAGCCACCATTGTTGGAAAATATGAAAGATTGGTCACAATATCCAACAAGGCGAGTTGTAGCGACTGGTTATACGGCTGGATATGAATCAACTGGGAAGAACCCAGGTCACCCCCAATTTGGGATTACGTATTCAGGTGTAAAAGTAAAAAGAGATTTATATAGTACCATTGCAGCAGATACAAGTGTATTTCCGATTGGGACAATTCTTTTCATCCCTGATTATGGATTTGGAGTAGTTGCTGATACTGGTTCAGCAATTAATGGAAATAAAGTAGATTTATACTATGAAACAGTACAAGATGTCTATAGCCAATGGGGAAAGAAAACACTAGATGTATACATAGTAGAAATGGGTAAAGGTAAATTAACAGAAGAGACATTAAGTGCATTGAATGAAGAAGAATCGATGCAAGTATTCCGTCAACAGTATACGAAGGCAGAAAATAAATAAGCAAAATACATCACACATAATCCAAAAGGATGTCCTAAAAAGACAGTATTCCAAGCAAATGTACATAACTTGTTTGGAATACTGCCTCTAAGGCATCCTTTTTTATATAATTACTTTTATAAGTAGGAGCTGTTAATAAATAAGCATATGTAATAGCAGCGTTAATAAGATGCCCGTTATTCCTCCGAAAAACACCTCTATAGGTTTATGTCCCAATAATTCTTTTAATTCTTTTCTTTTCTCTTGTTCTGGTTTGTTTTGCCATCCCTTTGCATCATTTAAAAATTTATTAAAATCGTTTACTAAGCGATTTAAAACGATTGCTTGTTCCCCTGCTTGCCTTCTTACACCAGTAGCATCAAACATGGTGATAATGGCAAAAATCGCTGCAACAGCAAAAATCGGTGAATCCAATCCTGTTTGAAGAGCAATAGCAGTTGAAAGGGCAGTTACAGCAGCTGAATGAGAGCTTGGCATGCCTCCAGTACTAGTTAACAGAGACCAATCAATTTTTTTGGTAACAAAAAAAGTAATCGGTACTTTGACAAATTGTGCGAAAAAAATTGCAATTAGGCTCGCAAATAAAGGGAAGTTAGCTAGTAATTCCATAAATAACACCTCATCATTTCTGTTGTAGAATCTGTACTTTTAGTATGTATACCTTATTTAACGCATTACTAATCTTTCATATAAGGAATATTAATGGAAATAAGGAGGTAGACAGTGGAGCATAGAAAATAGAGAGTGGAATGATTTTTTTCTGTTTTTTCTGAGCGATTGAGAGAAGAAAATGCAATTCCATTTTTAAAATTATTGAGGACAGCATTATCCTTGCTTATAAGGAATGTTTCCACTTATCTTATTATAACATAACCAAATATCGTGCTTTCTACTTAAAATCGAAAAAAATCCGTTAATATTTTAAGGTTGAAAGGAAGAAAAGTAATTAGGTATACGAAATGTTGTATAAATTCGTTATAATAAAGGAAGAAATAGAATGGAGGAATGGAAATATGTTTTCTTATCACAAAGAATGGGATTTTCAAAATAACCATGAAAGTATTATTGTCGGCCTTTTTGACAAATCTATTAAATTAGAAGGAAAGCTTCAGCAATTAGATGAACTTTTTGATGGAGAGTTAACCACTCTAGTAAAAGATGGAGATATTTCAGCAAAGAAAAAATCCATTACTGTTATACATACTTTTGGGAAAATTGGAGCAAAACGAATTATTTTTGTTGGATTAGGAAAAGAAAAAGAGCTTTCTTTTGACGAACTTAAAGAAATATTTGGGGCAACATTTAAACGTATTACAAAAGAAAAATGGGTGGAAACGGCCATTTATTTAGATTCCTTTGTTACGGAAGAAAATGAAGCAGAGGATGTTGCTCATGCATCTAGTGAGGCATTTGGTCTAGCAACCTATGAATTTGTCGGCTATAAGCAAAAGTCAAATGAGCCAGAAAAGAAGATAGAGGAAATAACGGTATATAGCAACGCGGAAGAAGAGGCGGTTTCGGCAGCACTTACAGTAGGGTATGTGTATGGACAGGCGACAAACTCAGCACGTACACTCGTTAATCTACCAGGCAATATGTTAAAAGCTACAGATTTAGCTAATTATGCATTAGAATTAGCAGGAAAATATGGATTTGAAGCAGAAATTTTAGAAAAAGAAGATATGCTAAAGCTTGGTATGGGTGCACTCCTTGCAGTTAACCAAGGTTCAACAGAGCCACCTAAAATGATTGTGCTGAAATACCAGGGAAAAGAAAAGTGGGAAGATGTAATAGGCTTAGTAGGAAAAGGAATCACTTTTGATACAGGCGGCTATTCTATCAAGACAAAAACAGGTATTGTCGGTATGAAAACAGATATGGGTGGAGCAGCAGCTGTCCTTGGTGCAATGGAAGTTATTGGTGAACTAAGACCAGAACAAAATGTTGTTGCAGTAATTCCATCGACTGATAATATGATAAGCGGCCATGCGTTTAAACCAGATGATGTCATTACATCGATGAGTGGAAAAACGATAGAAGTATTAAATACAGATGCAGAAGGACGCTTAGTTTTAGCAGATGCAGTAACCTATGCGAAACATCATGGCGCTAATTATCTTGTTGATGTTGCAACCCTCACTGGTGGTGTAATTACGGCACTAGGTATGGAAACAACAGGGGCAATGACGAACAATGAATCTTTATTTGAAAAAGTGTTAGAAGCTTCTTATGAAGCTGGAGAGCAAATGTGGAGACTACCTATATTTGAAAGCCATAAAAAATTGGTACGTAATAGTCCAATAGCTGATTTAAATAATTCACCAGGAGGTGCTGGCCATGCGATTATGGGTGGCGCATTTATTGGCGAATTTGCAGAAGAAACTCCATGGGTACATTTAGATATTGCTGGAACTTCTACACAAAGTAAAGCAACAGATTTAGGCCAGCCAGGTGCAACTGGTGCAATGACAAGAACCCTTGCGCTATTTGTAGAAAGATTTGAAAGTACGAAATAACAATAGCAAAATAAAAATAAGCAGCAAAAGAACCCCGTCCATTTTTAGTGAGGGGGTTCTTGGCTTATAATTAAATGGGAGTACTATGAATTCTAAGCCAATTTTCCATTGGTTCTGGCATATGTGAATGTGCAACGAGACCTGCATGACCTCCTTCAAATAAAACAAAGGATTTATCTTTGCTTGAGACAAGATTCATGATTGGTTCACAGAGGGAACTTGGAACAAGGGGATCATTCTTTGTTGAAAATACGAGAAGATTGGATTCGATTTTTGATAAATTAACTTCTTCTCCATGAATGGTTAATCCACCCTCAATCATTTTATTGTCCCTTACAAAGTCGTTCATAAGTTGCTTAAGTGTTGCTCCGGCAACTGGAATGTGATCCAGTGTCCATTTATTCATCCTTGCCCATTTTTCCGTGTAGTTTTTCTCCCCAGAGCGATTTAGAAGAGCTAAATAATGACTAAAGGACACAGGTGCCACAAGCAGCCTAGTCCCGTATTTTACCGATTCTGGAGGAATAACTCCCATTTTATCAATAAGTTTATCAAAGTGTAATTCCTCTTCGCGAAGTGCTTTTAGCCAATTATCGTAATCTGGAAAAGCAGAAAAATCGATTGGAGAAACGGCAAGGACGAGATTTTTTATATTAGCATTATCTAATGCGGAGAATATAGTAGCAAGTGTACCTCCTAGACAAAAGCCAATGACGGTGAAGGAATCTGAGTCTGCATGTCGCATTGCCCGATTGAATCCTGGTTGAATATACTTTGTTATATAATCATCAATTGTTAGATGGCGATCTTCATATGCTGGTATCCCAAAATCGATTAAATATGCATCATATCCTGCATTATTAAATGCCTCAATTAAACTCATGGAAGGGCCTAAGTCGAGAATATATGGTTTATTGACAATAGAATAAATAAGATAGATAGATTCTTTGAATTTTCTTTTTTTGGAAGGGTAGTACCATAATGTCGCTTTATTTTTTTTCCATATTGCATACCTTTCTGTTTGTCCAACAACTGGGTCATATGATAATGTATGAATAAAATTTGCTAGATTTTTTTTTGCCATAATTATATCGCCTGATTAGGAAAAGTGGAGTGGCTGATTTCATCTTTTTGTAATTCTAATTGTTGTTTTGCTTGTGATAATTCATATTGCAGTGTGGAAATTCTTTGTTCTTGTTCTGTCATTTTATTTGATAACTGTAAGGAATAATCATCGGATGGACTAAAGCTTAATTGCTCTATTAATTGCTTTACTTCTCTCATCATATTAGTCAATTCATACAATTGATCATCAAGATTATCAATTTTCTCTTCTGATTGAATAATTAATTGGGTAGCATTTGCTAAATCTGTTTTGGTAGGAAGATTGATATAATTACTTAATTGTTCTGAGTAGTTTTGAATCTGATCAAGCTTGTTTGTTAATGGGTTTGTTTTTGTACTTGTAAAATCAATGATAGACATTTGATTTAAACTATTTTTGATTCGGTTATTTATCCGATATTGCAGTAGGTTTCCACCTTTTTTTAATAACTCATAAAAGTCGATTGTAACATGAGCCATTTTCTTATCCCTCTTTCTTTTCTTTTTTTGAACATCTACAGAAGCTTTTTACAGTATGGAAGAAAGTCCACCATCAATAGCGATAATTTGTCCAGTGATATAATTAGATGCTTCTCCTGATAAAAGAAGAATGATTCCGTCTAAATCATTTAGTTTACCTAAACGTCCTGCTGGAATTTTTGCACTAATTTGCTTTTTATGATTTTCGAATACTGTCGTTATTTTTGTTGGAAAAAATCCTGGGGCAATCGCATTTACTTGAATATTGTATGGTGCTAATTTAATTGCTAATTCTTTTGTTAACGTAATAAGAGCCCCTTTACTAGTGTTATATGCTATCGCGTCTAATAGCTGTGGTGGTGTCCCGCTAAATGCCGTAACAGAGGAAATATTAATGATTTTTCCGTGGTTTTGTTCTGCCATTTTTTTAGCGACTGCCTGTGAAAATAAAAAAGTCCCTTTAACATTTACATCGAGTACATTGTCCCATTTGTCCTCAGGGTAATCTAAAAAAGGCGCAATCCAAGAAGTGCCACTGTTATTAACTAAGATATCAATTGTTCCGAATTTCTCGATTGTTTTACTAATAACCTGTTCAATATCCTCTTTTTGGGAAACATCGCAAGACAGGGCTAACACATTAATTCCTTTATCCTGTAATTTAGCAGCTGTTTTTGCACATTGCTCTACATTTCTAGAACAAATGACGATATTTGCCCCTGCATTTCCTAATGTGTCTGCCATTTGTTCTCCTAACCCACGACTACCTCCAGTAATGATTGCTGTTTGATTCATTAAATCAAATAGTGAATTCATTTTATTTACCATTCCTCCTGCTACATCTATTCCATATAGTATAGACAAGCAATGTCCTAAGGGTGAATAAATTGATGGATTTACCTATGCCTAACCTGTATCTCACTTTAAATGTTCGTCTACATGATTTAGTTAAATTAGAGAGAATTCATGTTAGAAGAAATTTAGCTGTTAAAGGCAATAGCCCAGTCCAAAAAGGGGACATTCGCATAGAAAATAGAGTAGAGAGAAAAAAGTATAAAGAGAGTGGAGGTAATTGCGAATGATGCACGGTTATCCATATCGATATCAATATCCGCAACAAGATTCAAGAGTTTGGTTTGCAGCACCATTTGTGGGTGGCTTATTAGGAGGAGTTCTAGGAGGAGCTTTAGTAAGACCTAGACCGTTCTATGGTCCAGTACCATATGGACCTGTTCCGTATGGACCAGTGCCTTATGGACCGTATCCTTATTACTAAAAAGCAAATTTGAAATTTTATACATGTTTGTAAAGACGATTTAGTGTGACCTGGTTTTTGATTCTTTCAGTCTGCACCTATAAGCAGTCTGAAAGAATCCATTAGCAAAAATTTTTTACCGCCATCTTAATTGAACAGATAAAAAGCAGCAATTGGGAGGATTATTTTTGTGATCAAAGTTTAATGTTAAGCCATCTGGATTATAGGAAATTTTAGGTGTTTCCTTCATACCAATAGATTTAAATAATTGTTCCATTGTATCTGTTTTAGATAATTGGGCTGCACTCATTATGTTTTTAGAGAATTCGTAGGAATTAGCTAACTGCTTTATACAGGCTTCGGCATCGGATAAAAGATTTAATGTGTCTTTAGCAGAATCAATAAACTTAGCAGGATTTACTTCAGGAAATTCACGAAAATAGATAGGATAATGAAGATATGGATGGAATGCTGCAGGAGTATACGTATTGCGGTGATAAAAAAGGGCTTGGTACATACTGGACATTCCTTTCGTACAGAATAATCAATCATTTCACTTCTTAAAGCCTATTCTTAATAGAAGTAAAATATGTATCGAGAGAAAAATAAAGACTTGAGATCATTTACAGGTTAAAATAACCGTTCATGATTTCAAGTCTTTATATAGTCTTTTCTTATATTCATGGGAATCATGGTATAATTAAATGCCTGTTCCCTATGGATAAGTCAATCATGGATTAAGCCTTGCTTCCTGTATCTTAGGAAAGCTAATTCCACGCCATACGTCTTACTTAAAAGTTGTGGCGGTGTTCGATTAGGTCAATTGTTCCGAGCACGATGTGGGCTAGTCCAAAACCGAACACTGTATTGGAGATCATCGAATCAATTTTTCGATTTTGCTTCATTACCATTCCGGCTGTTGTAACAGCTGTTCCAAGGACAGTAGGGATTAATCCTTCACGAATATGCGTCATTTTGTGGCACTCCTCTAATGGATTTGGTCCTAAGAAAGGACTTGATTATTATTCGCTATTAGTTCATTGTTTACCCTATCCTAAGCAACAGTTAGTAATGGGAAATGATGGACTCATTTTTCCCTTGCGGCTGCCTCTTTTGCCTGTTTTAAATCATCTCTAATTGTTACATCCGCCATTGGTATTTTACTATTATATGCAGCACGAATAATAAGCTGTCCTGCAACTGGAGAAGTTAAGAAAATAAAAGCAATCGCAAGAATTAAGCGAGAATTAAAAATTTGTTCTGCCTGAAAAAAATAAAGACATACACCAAGAAGGATACACATTACCCCTAGAGTTGCTGATTTGGACGCTGCATGGCTTCTTGTGTAAACATCTGGAAGGCGCAATACTCCAATGCTTGCAACAAGGCTTAACAGGGCTCCAAGGAGAATAAGAACAGCGATAATAATGTTAATGATTGTCTCGGTCATTTTCGATAATTTCTCCTTTCTCTAGATACTTAGAAAAAGCTACTGTCCCGATAAAAGCTAAAATACCTATGAGAAGAATAACTTCCAAAAAGGCTGACGTTTTTAATACTACTGATAAAATAGCAGTAATAGCTACTAGGTTTATTCCGATTGCATCAAGAGCAACCACTCTATCAGGAGTGGTTGGTCCCTTTACAACCCGATAAATAAATAAAATGGTTGAGATAGAGACGATAAATAAGGATATGTTCATGATAGTTTGGAACATTAAATACTCACCTCTTGTATGGCTTTTTCAAAGTTATGTTTGATACTACTAATCGTTGCCTCTTTATCACTAATATCCATGGCATGAATATAGAGAATTTTATTATCCTCTGAAATATCCACTACAAGTGTTCCAGGTGTTAGGGTAATTAGATTACAAAGTACAGTTATTTCCCAATCCTTCGTTAATTCCGTTTCCAATGCAAAAATTCCCGGTGTTACCTTCAGCTTTGGCTGTAGAATAACCTTTAATACTTCAATATTAGAAAGGATTAGCTCTCTCAAGAAGATACCTAAAAGCTTTAAAATGGAGACAACCCGGTATAAATAAAACTTATCTGAGAAAAATCTTCTTGTAATATAGATAAGAATCAAGCCAATTATGAACCCGATTAGAAACGTATCTGGAGCGAAGGAGCCTTTCAGAAACATCCAAATAAAACTGATAAGAAAATTTAATAATAATTGAAATGCCATCGTTATCACTCCTTTAATACAGCATGTATATAGTTTTCAGGCTGAAGCAGATTCTCAGCAGCTAAAGAAATATAGGGTGAAAGCACCTCTGCCCCAATTCCGATAAAGACAGAAAGAAGAACTAGTATACAGCCGGGTAATAAAAGTGTTCTTACAGGCTTTTTCATCACATTATCTGATTCTTCTCCCCAAAACCCTTTTACAAATATTTTAATGACAGAAAGTAATACAAAGAGACTTGATAGAACGACAATAAAGCTTCCAATATAATTACTTGCTTCAAATGCTCCTTGTATAATAAGTAATTTTCCGACAAAGCCACTTAGTGGTGGAATCCCTGCTAGACCTAGTGCTGCAAGGAAAAAGGTCCAAGCTAGGAGAGGATATTTTTTCATTAACCCGCCCATGTACTTTAAATTGCTAGTACCAGTAATATAAATCATGACGCCAATTAATAAGAAGAGAGCTCCTTTTATAATCATGTCATGTAAAAGATAAAAAATGGATCCGGTAAGGGAAACAGCATTAAAGGTGGAGAATCCAAACAAGATTACCCCAATTGCAGTAACGATATTATAGATAATTATTTTTTTTACGTCGTTATAAGCAATAGATCCAATAGCCCCTAAAATTATGGTTATAAGGGAAAGAATGCCTAATAGCGAAAAGACGTAAGAATCTTCGTAAAAGAATAAGGAGTAAGTTCGGACAATGGAATAGACTCCTACCTTTGTTAATAATGCTCCAAATAATGCAAGAATAGGAATTGGCGCTGCATTATAAGAGCCGGGAAGCCAGAAAAATAATGGAAAAATAGCTCCTTTTAATCCGAATACGATTAGAAAAAGGACAGCAATTACTGTTAATATTCCAGCTCCTCCTATTTCGCTAATGCGCTCTGAGATAAAAGCCATATTTAATGTACCCACGACAGAATAAAGGTAGGCAACAGCTATAACAAAGAGTGCAGATGCAACAACATTTACAATTATATATTTTACTGTTTCTCTTAACTGGACTTTTGTGTTTCCAAGAACGAGTAGTACATAGGAAGCCATTAACATTACTTCAAAGAATACAAATAGATTAAAGATATCGCCAGTTGAGAACGCACCAATAACGCCAACTAAAAGAAATTGAATAATGGAGTAATAAAAGTAAGATTCCCTTTCTCTCTCCATTCCTTTAAAGGAATAAATGATGCAACAAAATGCAATAATGTTTGTAGTTAGCACAAGTAGTGCAGATACCATATCTGAAACAATGGTTATTCCAAAAGGAGCATCCCAATTACTCAAATTTACTGTTTGAATTCCAGCATTTTTAATTTGTTCAATCATAGATAATGTAACAATAATGGAAACACTAATGCTTAATAAGGAAAAAATGCGTTGTAAAATGATTTTCTTATAGAAGAAAATCAAAATAATTCCCGTTAATAAAGGAATTAAAATTGGAAATAGAATTAAATTACTCATACTTTTTCCCTCTCAATTTCTCCATATTATCTGTCCCTAATTCTTGATAAGTTCTGTAAGCAAGCACTAATAAGAAAGAAGTAACACCAAAGCTAATAACTATGGCTGTTAATATTAACGCTTGAGGTAAGGGATCAGCATAACTTTCTGCGTGCTGTCCCAATAGAGGGGCAGCACCCTTTTTAAGTCCACCCATTGTTAATAATAATAAATGAACCCCATGACTAAGAAGTCCTGTTCCAATAATAATGCGCAATAGGCTCTTAGAAAGAATTAAATAAGTCGCACACATAAACAAAATTCCGATTATAAATGCCATTAAGAATTCCATTAGTCATCCTCTCCAATCGTTTGAATAATGGTCATTGTAACGCCTACTACTACTAAAAAAACACCGAGATCAAATAACGCAGCAGTATGAAGAGACGTTTCTCCTAATAAAGGCAAATGCGCATGTTTATTAAAAAAATGCGTTAAAAATGGTTTGTTAAATAATACGGCAATCATACCTGTTAAGGTACTTATTAACAGGCCAATTGCAGTAACATAGATAAAATTTATCGGGAAGATTTTCTTCACAAATTTTATATCATAAGTAATAAGTAATAGAACGATTGCTCCACTTGCCATTAATCCACCTATAAATCCTCCACCTGGTGTATAATGCCCAGCAAAAAAGAGATCAACAGAGTATAGGAGTATCAGAAAAACAATGACTTTTGTGATGGTTTGTAAAACTAAATTATTTATTTTCATTTTTCTTTCCCCCCATTCTCAAGGTTATCATGGAATAAATACCAATTGCAGCAATGGAAAGCACCGCTATTTCAAAGAGCGTATCAAATCCCCTGAAATCAACTAAGATTACATTTACCATATTTTCTCCTGCCGCTTTTAAATACGTATTTTCCACATAATATTGAGAAATGGAATCGAATAGTTTTGTGCTATAGGAAGCAATTGCAATAAGCATAATAACGAGTCCTACTAACACAGAAATTACTGCATTGGACAATTTAAAAGGAATACTTTCTTTTTTTCGTGCGTTCCGTGGTAAATGATAAAAACATAGTAAAAATAAGGCGACTGATACTGTTTCAATTACCAATTGTGTCAATGCAAGATCTGGTGCCCGAAATACTACATAGAATAAAGAAACCGTATATCCGACTGCACCTAAAAGAATAATGGAAGTTAACCGTGATTTAGAGAACAAAATAGAAATAGCTGAAACAACAAGAACAAGTGACAAAACTACTTCATAGCCTCCAATTGGCGCAAGTCGAAGCGTATCAATTGTAAATCCATCCTTTGCAAATAAAGTATAGGATAGGATAAGGATAAAAAAGGTGAAGATATAAAATAAATAGGTTCGAAGGGAACCAGTCATATATCTGTTTGTCATCCTACTAAATAGATTTTCTGTTTCCCCAAATAATTTATCATATATCGAATTCCATATAACAGGAATAGATTGATAAATAACAGCCCATTTTCTAACAGTTAAATAAAGGATTGTCCCAAATACAATGACACCAATCGTCATAAATAGTTCTGGTTCGAAACCATGCCAATGATAGATATGAAGATCATATACGCCTCCGCCATAAATGGAAGTTATAGCAGGAGATAGAATGGTATTTGCTAGTAACCCTGGGAACAGTCCGAATACTAGAACAAGAGATACTAATACAATTGGTGAAATTAGCATACCCATTGGTGCTTCATGTGGCTTAGTAGATAATTTTTCCGGTTGATATCTCCCTGTAAAGGTTTTAAAGACTAGAATCATACTATACACGAATGTAAAGATGCTACCGATCCATGCGATAATGGGTAACAGAACTCCCCAAGTATCTAATTGAAACATATTGAATTCACGAATGTTCAACATGCTCGCAAAAAACATCTCCTTGCTTAGAAATCCGTTAAATGGAGGAATTCCAGCCATGGATAACGAGCCAATCAAAGCAATGGCAAATGTGATTGGCATTATTTTCATTAGTCCACCTAAACGACGAATATCTCTTGTCCCGGTTTCATGATCAACAATACCAACCATCATAAACAAACTACCTTTAAATGTGGCATGGTTGACAAGATGGAAGACTGCCGCTGCCGTTGCAACATAATAAACACTATCATTATTATAATGTGCTCCAGCAGCACCAATTCCTAATAAAGACATAATCATACCAAGCTGACTAATTGTTGAATAGGCAAGAAGTCCTTTTAAGTCCACTTGCTTTACAGCAAAGAATGAACCGTACAAAAGGGTGATAATCCCGACAAGTGATACAATCCAAATCCAATAACCAGAAACTGCAAATACAGGGCTTAAGCGTGCTACAAGATATATCCCAGCCTTTACCATCGTAGCGGAGTGCAAGTAGCTGCTGACTGGAGTTGGAGCTTCCATGGCGTCTGGTAGCCAAATGTGGAATGGGAATTGTGCAGATTTTGTAAAAGCACCAAGTAAGATACAAATCATAGCCAATATGAATAACGGATGGGAAATGATAGATTCTTGTTGGACGATAGTAATAATTTCTGAAATGGTAAATGACCCGGTCATAATATAAAGCAGGATTATTCCAGCTAATAAAGAAAGTCCTCCAAATACCGTAATTGCCATTGATTTAATAGCCCCATAACGAGAATTACTTCGATTATTCCAAAAACCGATTAGAAGAAAAGAAGAAATACTTGTAATTTCCCAGAACATATACAGAGCAATTAAATTATCTGATAATACAACTCCAAGCATAGCCCCCATAAATAAGAGAAGATACACGTAGAATTGATTAATCTTTTCTTTGTTTTTATCCAAATAATAGATGGAATAAAGAATGACAAGTGCGCCAATTCCAGATATTAAAAGAGAAAATAGCATTCCAAGACCATCTAATTTTACTGAAAAGTCAATACCTAATGATGGAATCCATGCAATCGATTCTGTTTTTGCCTGTAAATTGGACGTCGCTCCAATATTGCTACAGAAATAAATAAACAGTAGAATGGGCAGTGGTAATATAAACCATCCCGTATGTACTTTTTTCATCAATTTATATGCAATAGGAATCAATAGAGTGTATAAAAATGGTGAAAGTACAACCCAGTGAAGAATAGACAAATTAAACCCTCCTTAAACAAAATCTAAATAAAATGACTTTGAAAATGAATGAACATGATAAAGTATAACGCAAAAAAAACCGCTATGCACATAGGAAACTTGAAAATTATTGGACAATTAACTTTGCTATTAAATAGGAAGAAACAGGTCTAAAACTGCAAAAAAATTTTTTTGTTTTTTTGTGTAAAACACCCACCTTTTTGCTCAAACTAATGGAGAGGTGGTTAAATAGATGAATATAAAACCAAAAATATGTATTTCCATTTGTATATTTTCTTTTTGCCTCTTAGTAGGGATTTTCTTGAATAGCTTTCAAAAAAGAGAATTTTATTCATTAGATGAGCTCTTACTTCTAGAAGATGAAGACTCCCTTTTTCTAGAAGAAACGATGGTTCCCTTTCAACCAAGAGAATATATACGCAAAATAGCAGTAGAATAAAGCTTTAAATAAGAGGGACAGCCTTAATATCAGGGGTGTCCCTCTTTTATGTTTTACATTGCCTAAAAAAATATGTGTAGGAAGAAGATTTTTTAATGGGTCATTCGCGAGGAAATAATTGCTGAGTGAACTGGTATAAAAAGTCTTGAAAAAAACTCCCGAAAAAATACAGAAAATTAAAAAGGTTAAGTGATATTCTGTTATAATAATAAGTAGATAAATATCGGAATCAGCTTAAGGATAAACAAAAAATGGAGATATTCTTCAAAAAGGAAGAACTGCTAAAGACGCACGATTCATGTGAAATATCGATGAAAAAGAAGGTGAAAGAATGGAAAAGCAACAGTATTTATTTATTGACTTTGAATTCACCATGCCAGAGAAAAGTATTAAGTTTAAGGGGTTTTATCCTGAAATTATTGAGGTTGGTATCGTAGCCGTTGTAGATGATTCAATAAGGGAACAGTTTTCTTCTTATGTAGCACCCCGTAAGTTTTCAACACTCTCAAGGAGATGCAAATCTTTTCTACATATTTCACAAGAACAAGTAAATAATGGGATGTCATTCAATGGTTTAATGAAAAAACTGGAGAAAGTTTGCGCAGGATATCAAAATACCATTGTTACATGGGGAAATATGGATATGAAAGTGCTGAAGGATAATTGTCAGAAAGCACACATTCCATTTACGCTTCATTGTAAGGAAGTAGATTTGTCCATGGAATATAAGCGCTTTTTTGGAGATAAAAACCAAACGGGCTTATGGAAAGCAGTTAGGGAGTATGGGAGGGAAGGAACAGGAAAACATCATCGTGCGCTAGATGATGCATTAACCACATACCATATTTTCAAACTTGTGGAACAAGATAAAAAATATATGGGGAAGTCCAATCCACCAACAATAGGAGATTTAATTGACATGTCCAAATTACTTAATAAGTTTGCTTAAAAAAGACGAAGATATCATTCCTCGTCTTTTTTTATTTGAACTTCTATTGTAATGCTTAAGATAACTTATAAAATTCTGCATTAAGTATTTCTAAGTTTTTCAAGCTTAGCGCAGCAAATTCTGAATCGTCTTTTTGAAGCTCTTGACGCATTTTTTCTAAAGCTACTTGCAAGGATTGGTTATAAGCGGGGATTGTTTCCTCCGAATATAGCTTAACCATCTTTTTGGGAGCATTCATTTGTTCCCGATAGGAAAGTGCTTTTCGTTCATGAAAAATCTCTACCATTGCTTCTTTCGGATGATGTAAATCTCCCTGCATTGGATGTTTTAATACAGCAAGTACACGCACTAAATAACTTTGTGGTCGTATATCTGTTATTTCCCCTATATATTTTCCCGTTTTATAAAAGGCGGTCACGATAGAACCGATAGGTAGTTCTGACAAGAAAATCCCTCCATCTGCTATTTCCTTTTATAGTATCATAAATAATCTTTTTTTGATAAACGAGAATAAACTGCATATTAGTGAAGTTTTTTCAAATACTAATACCAAACCGTCTATGGAGGAAGAAAGATGAAAAAACTGTGTTTATTGGCGATTATTCCCCTTTTCCTATCCGGTTGTGCGGCAGGTGAAGTTACAAAAGTAAAAGTAGTCATGTATAATGATGTGGGCGATTCTTTAGGAACAATCGAGCTACAAGAACAATCGGCAGGAGTGAAGTTAGCACTTGATTTAAAAGGCCTAACTCCAGGGATTCATGGTATTCATATTCATGAGACAAATAAATGTGATGCCCCTGATTTTAAATCTGCAGGAAATCATTTTAATCCAGACAATAAAGAGCATGGATTGCTACATCCAGAAGGTGCCCATGCAGGTGATTTACCTAATATTTTGGTGAAAGAAGATGGCACAGTAAAAGCAGAGCTTATGGCGCCACAAGTAACACTTAGAGATGGTAAAACATCATTGTTTTCAAAGGAAGGAACTTCTATTGTTATTACAGAACAACAGGATGATGGAATGACACAACCAGCCGGTGATTCTGGTGAAAGAATTGCATGTGGTGCTATAAAGAAGAAATAGAAAAAAGACGAGGCTGAGACAAAACTAAATAACTAATCTTTAAAGACGAACAATCTCTAATTCAGCTCTTAAATATAGCTACTTACTCATGACTATTAGCTATGTTTTAAATATAGTCAAGTGTAAAACTAAGTCGTTCCATTGCGCTACAGGCACTCGATGCGCCGGGGAAGAAGCTAAGCCTCCTCGCTGCACTGCGGGGTCTCAGCCTTTATTTCCCGCAGGAGTCGAGTGTCTTCCGCTCCATTCCACTTCATTTTTTAAACTTTATTCCAAACCAACAAACACGAACTTTTATGTATATTAACTACATGAAAGTTCGTGTTTCTTATTGATGGTTTCGAAAACCCCTGGCTATGCCGGGGGTTCCGGAGAGCTTATAGCGAGGTAACAAAAAAACCTCCTTTCATGGTAGGATAAAGTTGGTTTCCCGACCACTTTATCTCACGCAAGAAGGAGGTATGCCCTTATGAAGGACATGAACAGTTTAGCACATACAACATGGAATTGTAAGTATCACATAGTCTTTGGATTGAGTCAAGTTTTTGTGGGAGTTTTTTTAGCTCCCTTTTTATAAAATAAAACTTTTAATTTTGTATCCGCTTTCTAAACATTTTCTTTCATCAAAATTTCGTTTTTTTCTTTTTTTAAAAACCTTTTAATCCCTGTAAGGCA